>NZ_JBFBCF010000026.1:0-137694 GCF_040683035.1 Streptosporangium sp. NPDC051022
GCCACCCCCCGATGGGGTCGTTCCTGGGCGTGCCGATCCGGGTCCGCGACGAGGTGTTCGGCAACCTCTACCTCACCGAGAAACGCGGCGGCGGCGGCACGTTCGACGAGGAGGACGAGGCGATCGTCACCGCGCTGGCCACCGCCGCGGGCGTCGCGGTCGAGAACGCCCGGCTGTACGAGGACACCCGGCGCAGGGAGATGTGGCTGCAGGCCTCCTCCGAGATCACCACCAGCCTGCTGTCGGGGGCCGAGCTGTCGGAGGTGCTCACCCTGATGGCGCGGCGGGCACGGCAGATGACAGGCGCCGACGTCGTGGCGGTGCTGATGCCCGACGATGCCCGCAAGATCCTGCAGGTGATCATCTCTGACGGGCTGGCGGCCGACCAGGTGGCACACGCCGAGGCGGAGATCTCCGGCTCGCTGGCCGGACGAGCCTTCAGCAGCGGTGAGCCGCTGATGGTCACCACCCCGGCCGAGGCCGGCGTACCGGTGACCATCGCCGGGTACGCCTCGTTGGGGCCGGTGGCCGCGGTGCCCATCGGGGCGGCGGGGACTGTGCGCGGTGTGCTGTCGCTGGGCAAACGCTCCGGCCGCATCCCGTTCAGCCAGGCGGAGCTGCACACCCTGCACTCCTTCGCCGGGCAGGCCGCCATCGCGCTGGAGCTGGCCGAGACCCGGATGGACGCCGAACGCCTCGGTCTGCTGGAGGACCGTGACCGGATCGCCCGTGACCTGCACGACGTGGTGATCCAGCGGCTGTTCGCCGTGGCGATGACGCTGATGAGCACCGTACGGCTGGTGGATCGCCCCGAGGCCTCCTCACGGCTGCAGAACGCGATCGACGAGCTCGACGGCACCATCCGGCAGATCCGCTCGACCATCTTCGCGTTGCAGACCCCCCAGCAGGACCGGGAGTCCGGTCTGCGCGCGCAGATCGTGGGGCTGGTCGAGGGGGCTCGCGGTCATCTGGGTTTCATGCCGGGCCTGGAGATGGAGGGCCGGCTGGACAGCGAGGTACCGGCCGAGGCCGGCGAGCACCTGCTGGCCGTGCTGCGGGAGGCCCTGTCCAACGTGGTACGGCACGCCAGGGCCTCCAAGGCCGAGGTGCGCGCCGAGGCGGCCGGTGGACGGCTCACGCTGGTGGTGACCGACAACGGGGTGGGACTGCCCGCCGACGGCAGGCGCAGCGGGCTGCGCAACCTCCAGGAACGGGCCGAACGACTGGGCGGCTCCTTCACACTCGACACACCGCCGCAGGGGGGCACTCAGCTGGTCTGGAGCGTCCCGCTCGCCCATCCCCGATCGGCGTCGCCCGCGCCGTGACCGCCGAAGTGCGGCCTGGAGGGACCTGCGTCCACGGAGATCTCGGAGATCCCGGAGATCCCGGTGAGAGCGGCGGATCGTGGACGGCGGGGCTGCGGGTGCCGGCCGAGAGCGGGCTGCTCGTCCGCGGGCACCTGCCGGACCTCTGGTGAAGGGGGCGCCCGGCGGCGTTCCGGTACGGAGACGATCAGGTCGTCGACGACCGGGCGTGCCCGGGTCCGATGCGCGCGTCCGGGCCGGGCAGACGGGCCGGGCAGACAGGGGCGAAGGTCCCTCCCGCGCCGGGCCCATAGCCCCTGAGAGAGGAGGCGTGAGGGAACCATGCTGGTCCTATGGGGACTTTTAGCCGCTTTGATGCTTTTCGTGCACTCGGGTGCCGAAGAGGACGTCACGGTGCCCGGCTGCTGGAGGCTCTGGCCGAAACCACCGCGGGTTCACCGGACGGTCCGCAGGCGTGGGCGCCCCAGGTGGCCGAGCGCCTTGGTCTACCGGCGGCCGCCGGGCTGGGGCCGGCCACCTTCTACGCCGACCTGGCCGCCCCGCACGGCCGTCGCCACGTACGGGTCTGCGCCGCGGCGGCCTGTTTCGCCGCCCGCGCGGGCCGTCATCTCACCGAGGTCGAGAACGCCCTGGGCGTCAGGGCCGGCGACGTCGACCGGGAAGCGGGCGTCTCGCTGCAGGCGGTCCGCTGTCTGGGCTTCTGCTACGCGAGCCCTGGGTGCCTGGACGGTGACACACCGTGCACCGGCCCCACCCTCGTCGATCAGCTGGCCGGGCGGCTGCCGTCGGTGGCTCCCGAGATCCCGGCCCATGACGCCACCGGTGATCCGGTCGTGCTCGCCGGGATCGTCGCCGGTGAGGAGTCCTGGAAGGTGTGGCCCGAGACCGTGGCCGCAGGAACCCCGGGGCGGATTCAGGCCGAGGTGGCGGCCTCCGGCCTGCGAGGGCGGGGCGGTGCCGGGTTCCCGGTGGCCGCCAAGTGGGGCGCCGCGGGCGGATCGCCGGACACGGTGCTCGTCGCCAACGGCGACGAGGGCGATCCGGGTTCCTACGCCGACCGGTTGCTGATGGAGGCCGATCCGGCACGGGTGCTGGAGGGCCTGGCGCTGGCCTGCCTGGCCTGCGGAGCCCGCCGCGCCGTGGTGCTGGTGCGCTCGGAGTATCCGCGGGCACTCGCCCGGATGCGGGCGGCGGTGCAGGACGCCTACGCCGACGGCCATCTGGGCCGGGCGGTCCACGGTGGTGACGTGCACCTGGACATCGAGGTCGTCGAGGGCGCCGGATCGTATGTGGCGGGGGAGGAGACCGCGCTGATCGCCGGTCTGGAAGGTGGTCGCGGCTGCGCGCGGCCCCGGCCGCCCTATCCCACGCGGCAGGGCCTGTGGGACGCCCCGACCGTGGTCAACAACGTCGAGACGCTGGCCGCCGTGCCGTGGATCGTACGGCGCGGCGGAGACGCCTACGCCCGCCGCGGCACCCCTGCCGAAGCCGGGACGAAACTGGTCTGTCTGTCGGAGCGCTTCGCCCGGCCGGGGTGCTACGAGGTCGAGCTGGGCACTCCGGTGATCCGTATCGTCACCGAGTCGGGCGGCGGCCTGCGCGAGGGAGCCGAACTGGGGGCCTTGCAGGTGGGCGGCCCGCTGGGCGGCTTCCTGCCCCCCGACGGACTGGACGTGCCGCTGACCGAGGCCGACCTGGCCCGCCGCGGCGCGGCGCTCGGGCACGCCGGGCTCGTCGCCTTCGACCGGCGGGTGACGGCGAGGGAGGTGCTGCGGCACGTGTGGGAGTTCGCCGCCTCGGAAAGCTGCGGAGCCTGCTCTCCGTGCCGGGTGGGATCGCGCCGGGGGCTGGAGATCGCCGCGGCGGGCGCGCCGCCCGGTGAGGAGTACGCGCGGCTGCTGCGGGTGATGGGTCAGGGCAGCCTGTGCGCCTTCGGCCGGCGGGTGCCGGCCGCGGTGCGCAGTCTCGCCCGCGCCTACGGGGACGAGCTCGGGGGGTGGGACCGGTGAGAGTCGACGTCGACGGCGTGATCGTCCACCTGGCCGAGGGCGCTTCGCTGCTGGAGGCGGCCCGTCTGGCCGGGGCCGAGCTGCCCACACTGTGCCACGACGACCGCCTGACCCCGGCGGGCTCCTGCCGTACCTGCCTGGTGAGATCCGGCGGGAACGTGGTGGCCGCGTGCGTCACCCCGGCCGCCGACGGCACCGTGGTCGAGGTCGCCGCCGACGAGCTGAGAGCACTGCGCCGCGATGCCGTGGAGCTGATCGTCTCGGCTCTGCCGCCCCGGGCCCTGGACGGCGGCGCGGAGGGCGGCGAGCTGGCCCGTGTCTGCCACGAGCTGGGGATCACGCCGGACGGCGCCCGGGGGCGGGGCGGGCGGGGCCGTGACGACTCCCACCCCTACGTTCATCTGGACCGGGACCTGTGCATCGCCTGCGGCCGGTGCGTGCGCATGTGCGCCGAGGTCCAGGGCACCTTCGCCCTCACCCTGACCGGCCGGGGCGCCGACACGGTGGTCGCGCCCGGCACGGGCGGACCGTGGGCCGATTCCGACTGTGTCTCCTGCGGCGGCTGCGTCGACACCTGCCCCACCGGGGCGCTCACCGAGCCCGGCCTGCCGGCGGGCGGCAGGGCGAGGATCTCGGGACGGACCCGCACCACGTGCGGCTACTGCGGCGTCGGCTGCTCCCTGGAGGTGCTCACCCACGACGGCGAGGTCGCCGCGATCCTGCCGGACCACGACGGCCCGGTCAACCAGGGGCACGCCTGCGTCAAGGGACGTTTCGCGCACGGCTTTCTTCACTCACCCGAACGGCTCACCCGGCCGCTGCTGCGCCGCGACGGCCGCCTGGAGCCGGTGAGCTGGTCCGAGGCCCTCGGCCACGTCGCCCGCGGCCTGCGCGCGGCCCTCGCCGAGGGCGGCCCCGACGCGGTGGCGGCGATCTCCTCGGCCAGAGCCACCAACGAGGAGAACTACCTGATCCAGAAGTTCATGCGGGTCGCCGTCGGCACCAACAACGTCGACAACTGCTCCCGCCTCTGCCACGCCCCCTCGGCGGCCGGACTGACCGCCGCCTTCGGCCTGTCCGGCGGCACCGACTCCTTCGACGACGTGGAGAGGGCCGACTGCCTGCTGCTGGTGGGCGCCAATCCGGTCGAGGCGCACCCCGTGGTCGGCGCGAGGCTGCTGCAGCGGGTTCTGCGCGGTGCGAGCCTGATCGTCGCCGACCCCAGAGCCGTCGGGCTGGCCCTTCACGCCGACGTGCACCTGCGGCCCCGCCCCGGTTCCAACGTCGCCCTGTTCAACGGCCTGGCGCACGTACTGCTCGCCGAAGGCCTGATCGACGACGACTTCCTGCGCCGCCGCGCCGCCGGGCTTCCGGAGCTCGCCACGCTGCTGGCCGGCTACCCGCCGGACCGGGTGTCCGTCCTCACCGGTGTTCCGGCCGAGGACCTGCTGGCGGCCGCTCGTCTCTACGGGCGCTCCGAGCGACCGGCGATCGTCTACGGGCTGGGCGTCACCGAGCACCTGCACGGCACCGACGGGGTCCGTGCCCTGACCAACCTGGCGATCCTGCGCGGCGCGGTCGGCACGGGACGCGGCTTCGGGGTCAACCCGCTGCGCGGCCAGAACAACGTCCAGGGCGCCTCCGACATGGGCGCGCTGCCCGACCTGCTGCCCGGCTACGCCAAGGTGGCCGACCCCGCCGCCCGGGCCAGGGCCGCCGACGTCTGGGGAACGCCGCTCCCGGACCGGCCCGGGATGCGCATCCCGGAGATGTTCGCCGCCGCACGCGCCGGAACGCTGCGGGCCCTGTGGATCGTCGGCGAGGACGTCTGCGTCACCGACCCCGACGCCACCCGGGTCGCCGAGGCCTTGGAGGCGTGCCCGATGGTCGTCTGCCAGGAGCTGTTCCTGTCCGAGACGGCCCGCCGCGCCGACGTCGTGCTGCCGGCCGCGGCCTGGCTGGAGAAGGACGGCACCTTCGTCAACTTCGACCGCCGCTTCCAGCGGGTCCGCCCCGCCCTGGACCCTCCGGGGGAGGCCAGGACCGACTTCGCGATCGTCCACGCCCTCGCCTCGGCCCTCGGCGTGGATCTCGGCTGCCGGACACCGGCCGAGACCCTGGCCGAGTGCGGCCGGGTGGCGCCGCTGTTCGCCGGAATCTCCCACGAACGCCTCGACCGTGAAGGAGCCGTCCCCTGGCCCTGCCCGGACCCCGGACGGCCGGGAGAGGCGAGTCTCTACCGGGAGCGGTTCGCCACCCCCGACGGCCTGGCCCACCTGGCCGCCTGCCCCTATCTCCCGCCGGGGGAGACACCGGACGACCGTTACCCCCTCATCCTGGTCACCGGACGGCGCTGGGCGCACTACAACTCCGGGAACATGACCCGCCGCACGGCCAACCTCGGGCTGGAGGCGGCCGACCGGCTCGATCTTCATCCCGCCGACGCCGCCCGGTACGGCCTCGGCGAGGGTGATCCGGTCACGGTGCGCAGCCGTCACGGCCGTGCCACGCTGATCACTCATCTCAGCGACGATGTGGCGCCCGGCCAGGTCTTCTGCGCCTTCCACTTCCCCGCCGCCGGGGTCAACACCCTCACCTCCGGCCACGCCGACACCGTGACGTCGTGCCCGGAGTACAAGGTCACCGCGGTACGGCTGATCCCGGGATGGGATGAAGCGATGTGAACAGGACGGACGCCGCGGCGCCGGGGGACGAAGGACGGCCTGCCGCGACAGGGTGAACGTTCCCTCCCGCTCGGAACGACCTCCTCCGGGGAGGGCGGGCGAGGCACGGTCCGGCGGATCCGGGGGCGGGGCGGGCCTGGTCGTTCATCGCAGTCTCCTGCGGAACGGCGACGGCGGCGGGGCGCTGGGAGCGAGCCGTATCCGCACGTCCACGGCCACCGCGCCGGACGCGGTGACGATCACGGGGTTCAGGTCGAGTTCGGCGACCTGGGGAAGGTCGTCCAGCAGCCGTCCCACACCGACGATCTGCTCCCGCAGCGCGGCGACGTCGACGGCGGGGCGTCCCCGGTAGCCGGTCAGCAGCGGCGCGCAGCGCAGTTCGGCGATCATCGCGGCGGGGTCCCGCTCGTCGAGCGGAGGCACCCGGAAGGAGCGGTCGGCCATGAGTTCGGCGGCGACGCCGCCCATGCCGACCATGAGCAGGGGGCCGAAGGTCTCGTGTGCGACGCCACCGATGATCATCTCGACGCCCGCCTCGGCCATCGGCTGGACGATCGCACCGGTCATGGCCGGTCCGATCGCACCGGCCATCTCCCGGTAGGCGCGCCGTACCTCCTGAACCGTCCCGAGGCCGAGGCGGACCCCGCCGACGTCGCTCTTGTGCACCAGACCGGGGCCGCTCGCCTTGAGCGCGACCGGGAACCCGATCGTCTCGGCGGCGGCCGCCGCGCCGCCGGGGCCGTCGGCCTGGACCGAGTCGATGACGCGGACGCCGTAACAGCCGAGCAGGCGGGCCGCTGTGGCGTGGTCGAGCCAGCGGCCGCCGGGATGACACGCCAGGTCCGCCTCCACGAGGCCGCGTGCGGCGACGGTGCCGGCCGTCCGCGGGTCGGCGGGCGGGGACTGCGGCACGCTTCGCCACGACGCGTACTCCACCGCGTGGTGTAGCGCCTGCACGGCCTGCTCGGGAAAGGCGTAGCAGGGCACGCGCCCGTCCAGCAGGCCGTCGTGTCCCGCGATGCACGCGAGCACGGGCTTGACCGCCGTCGCGGTCGCCGCGGTGATGGCGTGGCGGGTTCTGGCCAGCCCCGAGCCGAACGGCGGGGTGTAGACGACCAGGACGCTGTCGATCTCCGGGTCGGCCAGGACGGTCTCGACGGCGAAGGCCAGATCCCGCGCGGTGCCGTCGGCGGTGAGGTCGACGGGGTTGGCCACGGCGGCCGAGGCGGGCAGCCGGGAGCGCAGACGGCCGCGGGTGACCGGGGACAGCTCGGGAACCAGCAGGCCGTACCGCTCGCAGGCGTCGGCGGCCAGCGCCTGAGGCCCGCCGGAGTTGCCGACGACGGCCACCCGGCCGCCGCTCGGCAGCGGCTGGGCCGTCAGCAGGCGCGCGGTGTCGAGCATGTCCTGGACGCTGTCGACGCGGATGACCCCCGACGACTTCAGCAGGGCGTCCACGGCGACGTCCGGGGTGGCGGCGGCCGCAGTGTGGGAGCGGACCGCCCGCTCTCCCGAGCCGCCGCGACCGCTCTTGATCGCGATGATCGGTTTGCGTCCGCTCACCCGCCGCGCGATGCGGCCGAACCGGCGGGGATTGCCGAACGACTCCAGATACAGGGCGATGACGTCGGTCGCGGGATCGTCCTCCCAGTACTCCAGCAGGTCGTTGCCGCTGACGTCGGCCTTGTTCCCGACCGAGGCGAAACCCGACAGGCCGACCCCCAGGTCGTTGGCGCGGTCGATCAGCGCGACCGCGACGGCGCCGGACTGCGACATCAGCGCCAATCGGCCGGGGGCGGGCGGATGGGGCAGGAAGCTGGCGTTGAGGCGGGCTCCGGTGTCGGCGACGCCGAGACAGTTGGGGCCGACCAGGCGCATGCCGGAGTCGCGGCAGATCCTCAGCAGCTCGCTCTCGGCGGCGGCCTGTCCGGCCTCGGCGAACCCCGCCGTGACGACGACGAGGGTGCGCACGCCGTGCTCGGCGCAGTCACGGGCGACCTCCGGCACGACGTGGGCCGGAGTCGCGACCACCGCCAGGTCGACCGGGCCCGGCACATCCTTCACGCTCGCGTGGACGGGCAGGCCGAGAAGGGTGTCGGCGTGTGGATTGACCGGATAGACGGGGCCGGGGAAGCCCGCGTCGAGGACATTGCGCAGGATCCGGTGCCCGATTCCGCCGGGGGCGCGGCCCGCGCCGACCACCGCGACCGCCCGCGGGCGGAACAGCCTGGTCAGACAGGCGGAGGCCGCCTGGTGAGCGCGTTCCTCGATCCGCCTCAGCATGCCCGGCGTCGGCCGCGGGTCCATCCGGATCTCCACCGTTCCGTCGACGAACGCCCGCCTGGTGGCCAGTCCGAGATCGTCCAGCACCCGGAGCATGGGACGGTTCTCGGCCAGTACGTCGGCGACCAGTTCGCGCACGCCCTCGTCGGCGGCGTTCAGCGCCAGGTGCTCGATCAGCAGGGTGCCCAGGCCGCGGTGGTGCATCTCGTCGCCGATCAGGATCGCGATCTCGGCGTCGCCGGTCTCGCCGGGGATGTACTCCGCGACCGCCACCAACTCGCCGCGCACCACGGCCACCAGGGCGCGGCCCAGGTGGTCCGGTTCGGTGACGCGGTCCATGTAGACGTGGGCGCCGGCCCTTCCTCCGGTGAAGAACCGCAGGTAGGTCGAGCGTTCGGAGGATCTGTCGACCAGTTCGTGCAGGGCCGCCCTGTCGCCGGGGCGCAGCGGCCGGATACGGGCGATGCTGCCCTCACGCAGCAGGACGTCACACTCGTCGGGAACGGTTCGCCTCATACCGGCAGCCTCGGTCACCGCCCCGTCGTTCCATAGGGCCGAAGTGCCCTGGCGGGCAGGGACGGTCGTCTCTAACTCCCCGGCCACGGCGGAAGCCCCGCCCGTCCCGCGGAGTGGGCGGTGCCCTCGGGTGTTCCCCGGCCGTCCCGCAGCCCGCCCCGCCGGCACTGGATCCGCCGTCCGGCCCGCGCCTCGACGTGGAAGCGGGCCGAAAGTCCCGGCGGACGGTGTCTTTCGGCCGGGGTCCGCCGGCGCCGCCGATGGTCTGCTGATGAGTATGTGGGCTCCAGGAGGCGATGGCGGAGGGCGGCCGGTCCTGCCGGTGGCGGCCGGTCCGCGTGAGACCGGCGCGGCGGACGGGAACGGCGCGGACGTCACGGGGCTGGCCGCCGGTGAGGCGGCCGCGCTGCCCGCCGTACAGGTGCTGGGGCGGCTGGGGGGCACCGAGGCGGGCCTGTCCGCAGCCGAGGCCGCGCGGCGGCTGACGGTCTGCGGGCCGAACGCGGTGCGCGCACACCACGCCCGCGCGCTGCGGGTGCTGGGCGGGCAGCTGCGCAACGCCGTGCTGATCCTGCTGGCGGTGACCGCGGTCGTCTCGTTCTTCCTCGGAGACAGGACCGACGCCGTCATCATCGGGGTGATCCTGGCGGTCAGTGTGGGGCTGGGATTCGTCAACGAGTACCGGGCCGAGCGCGCCGCCCAGGCACTGCACTCCCAGGTCCGCCACTCCGCCGTGGCGCTGCGTGACGGCCTGCCCGCCGAGGTCGACGTCACCGCGCTGGTGCCCGGCGACGTGGTACGGCTGACGCTCGGCGGGATCGTCCCCGCCGATCTGCGGCTGCTGAGCACGAACGGCCTGGAATGCGACGAGAGCGTGCTCACCGGGGAGTCGCTGCCGGTCGGCAAGACGACCGCGCCGGTCCACCCGGGTACGGCGCTGGCCGAGCTGAGCGGCTGCGCGCTGATGGGCACGGTCGTGCGGGCGGGCGGCGGGACCGGTGTGGTGGTCGCGACCGGCGGGCGGGCGGAGTTCGGCCGCATCGCGCTGGGCCTGGGACAGCGGCAGCCCGAGACCGACTTCCAGGCGGGACTGCGCCACTTCTCGGTGCTGCTGCTCCAGGTCGCGATCGCGCTGACCTCGATGATCCTGGTGACGAACCTGCTGCTGCACCGCCCGTTGATCGAGTCGCTGCTGTTCTCCCTGGCGATCGCCGTCGGGATCACCCCCCAGCTGCTGCCCGCGGTGGTCAGCACCAGCCTCGCGGCGGGCTCCCGCAGGCTCGCCCGCCTCAAGGTGCTGGTCAAGCGGCTGGTCTGCATCGAGGACCTCGGTGACATGGACATCCTGGTCACCGACAAGACCGGCACCCTCACCGAGGGCAGGATCGACTTCCTGGCGGCCCTGGATCCTGCCGGAGACGACAGTGACCGGGTGCTGCTGCTCGGCCTGCTGGCCACCGAGGCCGCTCCGGGAGGTGGAGATCCGGGAGACGGAGGTGCGGCGGTGGCCGGGGCGGTGGCCGGGGCCAACCCGATGGACGCCGCCCTGTGGCGGGCCGCCGACGCCCAGGCGCGGCAGGCCGGCGGCTACACGCGTGTGGGGCTACTGCCGTTCGACCACGAGCGCAGGATGACCACGGCGGTGCTCTCCACTTCCGGCGGGGAGAGGCTGCTGGTCACCAAGGGCGCACCCGAGGCCGTCCTGGAACGCTGTCCGGCCCTGCCCGCCGGAGCGGCCGAGACCCTCCGGGCCCGCTTCGCCGAGGGCGGCCGGGTCGTGGCCGTCGCCACCCGGCCGGTGAGCGCGGATCTGACCGTCCCGCGGGCGACGGACGAGCGCGACCTGACCCTGGCGGGGTTCCTGGTCTTCCTGGACCGGCCCAAACAGGCCGCGGCCGCCTCGCTGCACCGGCTGGCCGAGCTCGGAGTCACCGTGAAGATCGCCACCGGGGACAATCCGCTGGTCGCCGAGAAGGTCTGCGCCGACCTCGGCCTGGCCTCGGGAGGCACCCTGACCGGTGCCGACATCGCCGCCCTCGCCGACGACGACGCGCTCGCCGAGGCCGCCGGGAACGCCACGATCTTCGCCCGGGTCTCGCCGGAGCAGAAGGCCCGGCTGGTCCGGTCGCTGCGCCGCCGGGGCCGGGCCGTCGGGTTCCTCGGCGACGGGGTCAACGACGCGCTCGCGCTGCACGCGGCCGACGTGGGGGTCTCGGTGGACAGCGCGACCGACGTCGCCAAGGACGCCGCCGACGTCGTCCTGCTGGAGAAGGATCTCGGCGTCCTGGCCGACGGGGTCGCCGAGGGGCGGCGTATCTTCGCCAACACCATCAAATATGTGCTGATGGGGACATCGAGCAACTTCGGCAACATGTTCAGCGCCGCCTCCGCCTCGGCGGTGCTGCCCTTCCTGCCGATGCTGCCCGGCCAGATCCTGCTCAACAACCTGCTCTACGACGCCGGCCAGCTCAGCATCCCCACCGACCGGGTCGACCCCGAGCAACTGCGCGCCCCCTCGCACTGGGACATCGGCTTCATCCGCAGGTTCATGCTCTTCTTCGGCCCGATCAGCTCCCTGTTCGACTTCCTCACCTTCGCGGTGATGCTCGGCGTCTTCCACGCCGGTCCCGAGCTGTTCCGCTCCGGCTGGTTCATGGAGTCTCTCGCGACCCAGACACTGATCATCTTCGTGATCCGCACCCGGCGCGTCCCCTTCCTGCGCAGCCGTCCCAGCCTGCCGTTGCTGGCCGCGACCCTCGGCGTCGTCGCCGTCGGGATCGCGCTGCCGCTGTCCCCGCTGTCGCGCACGCTGGGCTTCACCGCACCACCGCCCGCGTTCTTCCTCGCCCTGACCGGTATGGTCGCCGCCTACCTGGTCCTGGTCGAGCTGGCCAAGAAGGTGTTCTACGCGTTCCCGGAGAGCGGCCGGCCCATCGTCAGGCGCCGCGGGCACGTTCACCACGTGCAGCGCCGGGCGGCCCGCTTCAGCCACACCGGCTCCCTGCCCGGCGGTATCGCGCGGCCCTGACCGTCCTCTCCGGAGGATCGCCACAACCCGCGGGGCGGAGGAGGACCGATCACGCTGCCGTCCACCGGGACGAGCACGAGGCCCGACGGCCGGTGCGGGCCGTACGGGCCGTCGGCTTTACCGCCGACTCACCTCATCGGGCACGGGGAGCCCCTCAGGAGGTCTCGAACAGGACGGCGGCTCCGGCCATGGCGCCGAGGTGGATCCCTTCGGCGGTGGTCCCGCCCTGCAGGTCTCGTACGTCGCTGTTGAGTGCCTCGACGAGGAAGGGGTGGGACGCGCCGGGGCGCAGGCGGGCCAGGACCCCGGCGTGGACGACCGCGCTGAGTGTGGATCCGTGGCAGGTGCGGGCCAGGTAGTAGTCGACGGTGCGGGCCGTCATCGCCGGATCCCACTCGTAGCCCAGGCCGGTCAGGACCTCGGTGAGCCCGTCCTCGCCCAGCAGGTGGAACAGCATCAGCACGTCGGCCTGCTTGGATGCCTTGTACCGGTTGGGGGTGTCGCCCTCGGCCTCCAGGATGCGGTCAAGGCGCCGGATGTCTCCGTACTTCTCCCGGTAGGCGGCCCAGTCCAGTTCCCGCAGGGCCTCGTATCCCTCGAACTGGCTGATCACCCCGTCGTGGAAGTCCACCCGCATCCGCCCGGCCATGCCGGTGAAGCGGTCGATCTCCTCCCGGCTCACCCCCTCGGCACCGACCAGGGAGATCGTGTCCAGGACGCGGCGCATCAGCCAGGCGGTCATCACGTTGGTGTAGGCGTTGTTGTCCAGGCCCGGCTCGGCACGGTCCGGATAGCCGTCGTGATACTCGTCCGGGCCCATCACGCCGCGGACGGCGTATCGGTCGCCTTCCCGTACGGCGAGGGAGGCGGAGAACCGGGCGATCTCCACCAGCAGTTCGCCGCCGAACCCGGCGAGGAAGGCGGTGTCCTTGGTGGCCAGGTAGTGCTGCCAGACGTTGTGGGCGATGGCCAGCCCGACGTGGCGCTGCAGGTGGGAGTGGTCGGGCAGCCAGCGCCCCGAGCGGGGGTTCAGGTGCAGGCGGGGGGTTTCCTCCCGGCCGTCGCTGCCGCTCTGCCAGGGGAACATCGCGCCGGTGTGCCCGGCGACGCGGGCGGCCCAGCGCGCCTCGGGCAGCCGCCGCCACCGGTAGCGCAGCAGCGCCCGGGTGACCTCGGGAAAACGCGGGGCCAGGAAGGGGAAGGCGAACAGTTCGTCCCAGAACACGTGTCCCCGGTAGGCCTCGCCGTGCAGCCCGCGGGCCGGCAATCCGGCGTCGAGTTCGGCCAGGTGCGGGGAGGTGGTCTGCAGCAGGTGGAAGACGTACAGGTTGAGGATCTGCTGGACGTCGACGTCCTCGGCCGGTACGTGCGCCCGTTGCCAGAGCCGGTCCCAGGCCCGCACGTGTCGCTTCAGCAGCGCCTCGAAGGAACCGGCCCGCACCACCGCGGTCCTGGCCGCCGCCTCGCACTCGGCGATGGCCCGATCCCGGGAGGTGTAAAGGGCCACCACCTTCTCCACGACGACCTCCTCGCCCGTCGCCACCTCGACGGTTCGCTCGTCGCTCACCCACCCCTCCTCGGACGCTTCTGAGACGACCTGGCCGCGGCCCCCGGTCAGGGTGGTGCGGGCGGCCAGGGCGATCTCCACGCGGGAGGTGGCGGTCCGCGTCAGCAGTTCGATCACCCCGTGGGAGGCGTGCGAGCGGATCGGCACCAGGTGCCGGTCGGCCAGGCCCCGGTAACGGGCGACCCCGGAGTTGGTGACCCGCCTGTCCAGTGCCGAGCGGACCTGGAGCGTCCCGCTCCAGTTCTCCGGAACGATCGTCATCCTCAGGGCGGCCAGGTGCGGATCGTCCATCGAGACCAGCCGCCGCTGCTCCACCCGGGTGATCCGCCCCTGCGGGTCACGGACCCGCAGCAGGCGGGTCAGCACCCCCGCGCGCATGTCGAGGAAGCGGCGACCGGTGAGGATCTCGGTGCGTTCCGGGGCGAACCAGTCGCCGTCGCCGTCGCCGTCGTCGCCGGTGTCGACGGCGCGGAAGGTCAGTGGCAGCCAGTTCGGGACGTTGACCAGGTCCTCGTTGTCCACCGTACGGCCCGCGACCCGCGAGACGAGCCGGTCGTAGCAGCCCGCGACATAGGTGCCGGGATAGTGCACCCCGTCGGCCCGCGCCTCGGGCACGGCTCCCCGGGTCGCGAAGTAGCCGTTGCCGAGCGTCGTCAGCGACTCCCGCAGTCCTTCCTGGGCGGGATCGTAACCGTCATAGGTGAGGAGCCAGGGGTCCACTTCTTCTCCCGCCCAATCGGAGTTCCGCCAGATCGCCGACGACGACGTCGGCTCCAGCCGCCCGCAACGCGTCCCGCGGGCCGTGCCGGGCGACGCCGATGACGAGGCCGAACCCGCCCCGCCTGCCCGCCCGCACGCCCGCGAGGGAGTCCTCGACCACCGCCGTCCGCTCCGGCGCCACCCCGAGTTCCCCGGCCGCCCGCAGGAACAGCGCGGGATCGGGTTTTCCCGCCAGCCCCAGCCGGGCGGCTTCGACGCCGTCGACCCGGATGTCGAACAGGTGGTCGACCGCCGCCGTGTGAAGCACCCGCGCGCAGTTGCGGCTCGCCGAGACGGCGGCCGTGCGCACCCCGCGGAGCCGGAGCTCCCGGACGACCTCGACGGTCGAGGGGAAGGCGGCCACACCGTTCCGGCGGATCTCGGCCAGGAAGGCGGCGTCCTTGCGCGCGGCGAGAGCGGTCACGGTTTCGGGGGCCGGTGTGACGCCCCGGGAGCGGAGGAAGTCCTCGACCCCGTCGCGGCGGGATTTGCCGTCGACGTGACGCAGGTAGTCCTCGCCTGTGCCGAACGGCCGGAACCGCTCGCCGGACCGCTCGGCGTGTTCGCGCAGGAAGGGGTCGAACACCTGTTTCCAGGCGGCGGCGTGCACCCTGGCCGTGTCGGTGATGACCCCGTCGGTGTCGAAGATCACCGCGTCGATCCGGCCGAGGTCCACGGTTGCGGAGAACGACATGCCGAACCCCCTTCACCCGCACGGTACGGCGCCGCGCGCCGCAGTCGTCAGGGCTGATCGGCCCTGTGTCCCGGGACCTTCGTCGGAAGATCGTCCGATCTCCGTCAGGGGCCAAGGTCCCGGCCTCCGGGGGCGATCGCCCCTGGAGAGGTCCCTTCCGGCGCGGTCCCATGGAAGAGAGGAGGAGCCATGACCGAATCGATCGCCGTCGGAACCGATGGCTCGGCCGCCGCGGCGACGGCTCTGAGGTGGGCGGTCGACGACGCCGCCCGCAGGGGACTGTCCTTGCGGATCGTGCACGTCGTGGACCATTGGCCGCACGACCTTCTCGGATTCCCCGCGCCGGAGCGGGCGGCTCACCTGAGGCGTCTCGGAGAGACGATGCTCGCCGAGGCGGCCGCCTCGGCGGCGGAACAGGAACCGGAGATCCGCCTGTCCACCGAGCTGATCGAGGGCGCACCGCCGGAGGTCCTGCGTGAGCAGGCGGAGACGGCCGTCGAGTTGGTGGTCGGCCACCGGGGGATGGGGGGTTTCGCCGGAGCACTGCTCGGCTCGGTTCCCCTGCGCGTGGCGGGTCATGCGCGCGGCGCCGTGGTGGTCGTCAGATCGAGCGCCGCCGGGCCGTACGGCGAGGTGGTCGTGGGCGTCGACGGTTCCGCCGTGTGCGAGCCCGCCCTGGGGTTCGCCTTCGAACAGGCATGTCTGCGCGGATGCCCGCTGCACGCGGTGTACGCCTGGCGGTCGTCGCCGGGAACCGTACCCGAGAGTCACCTTGACCTGGAAGGGGTCCGCCGTGAGCGGCGCGGGGTGGCCGCCGGGCAGCTCGCCTCGTGGCGGGAGAGGTTTCCCGGGGTCGGCGTCGCCGAAGACGTGGTGTGCGCCTCTCCGGTCCCGGCACTGGTGGCGGCCTCGGCGCGAGCGGACCTGCTGGTCGTGGGGTCCCGCGGTCTCGACACGGTCGGCTGCCTCATCCTGGGGTCGGTCAGCAGGGGACTCCTCCACCACGCTCGCTGCCCTGTCGCGGTCGTCAGGTGAGCCGGGCAGGTCGCCGAGGCGCCGGTCCTCACATGATCGTGAGGCGGCCGTGCGGCCTCACAGGGTGTGCTGGATGCGCCTGCCGCTGATCTCCGTGGGGAGGATCGTGACGTACAGCTCGCGCTCGCCGCCCGCCCACGGCTGGACGCCGGAGGTCCGCGCCTCCGCCTGTTCGTCGCCGGTCGTGACATGGTGGGCGCCGCCCCGGATGAGCACGCTCCACCCCTCGCGGCTGGCGTCGTCGATCCGGTCGACCTCGAAGGCGACCTTGAACTCGACCCCCTGGACACCGGTGCGCAGGCGCTCGTCGAGCGGGCCGCCGAAGGCGGTGCGGAAGACCACCGCCCCCTCGTGCACCGCGTAGTTGACCGGCAGGACCACCGGCCCCTCCGGCTCGTTGAAGGCCACCCTGCCCACGCCACCGGGAGAGATCAGCCGCAGGCACTCGGCGGGGTCGAGTTTCTCCAGGCTTGGCCGCGCGGCGGGACGGCCGCGGCCGGGAGGCAGGTCCACCGTCCCGCCGAGCAGTTCGGCGATGCCGACGCCCAGGGCGGTGGCCAGCTTGCACACGGTCTCGACCGGCGGGGCGGCGGGGTTCTCCTCCAGGTACGCCAGGTACAGCGGGTCGAGCCCGGCCCGGCCGGCCAGCTCGTCGCGGGTCAGTCCCAGGTCCTCACGCCGCCTGGTCACCCGGCGGCCCAGGTCCCCCGGGGTCCTCATGTGTCCGGTCATCGGGATCTCCCAGCGAGAAGAGGACAGGCCTTCGCGGGCCTGCTGTCGCGCCCTCCCATTCCACCGCCGGGGAAGGGAAGGGGGGAGAGGCGGAAGTCCCTGGTGGAGGGGTCCTTCGGCCGCTGCGGAAGACACGGGGAACAGTCAGGTGAAAGAGAGATCGGGGAAGGACACATGGTGCGCGTGCGGCGACGTCCGCTGCGGCGGACCGGCGGGAAAACGGGTCCAAAGTCCCTGAACGATGGGTCCGCCGTCTCTGGGGTCTTCCGTTCCCGTGGCCGACGCTTGACCTGATGGTAGATCCGTACGTGAGGAGGACGAAATGGCGCCGAACTCCACCGGTTCGCCGGTTCCGGGGGCGCACGACGGCCTTGTGCCGGTCGTCGTCGCGGTGGACGGCTCGTCGGAGGCGGCCCGGGCGGTGGAATGGGCCGCCGACGACGCCTTCCGCAGGCGGGTGCCGCTGCGGATCGTGCACGTCGTGGAGCGCGGCCCCTACGACATCGCCCGCTTCTCCACGCCCGAGTGGCCGGGAATCCTGGTCGTGAACGGCAGGAAGGTACTGGCCGAGGCCGAGCAGGTGGCGCGCCGCCGCCGGCCGTCGGTCGAGGTGGACACCGAAGTGGTTCAGGGTGACGTGGTCCGGGCCCTGTGTGAGCAGGCCGGGGGCGCCACCGAGATCGTGCTCGGCAGCCGGGGACTGGGCGGATTCACCGGGGCCCTGCTCGGATCGGTGAGCGTCCGCGTGGCCGGGCACTCCCGCGGCCCGGTGGTCATCGTCCGCCCCGGCGGCGAGCAGACGCGCCGCGAGGTCGCCGTCGGCGTCGACGACGACCCGCGTTGTGAGCCCGCGCTGGATTTCGCCTTCGAGCAGGCGAGGCTGCGGGGTGGCGTTCTGCGTGCCGTTCACGCCTGGCAGTTGCCGGTACACGCCTTCGCCCCGGAGATCGTCTACGACATGGACGAGATCCGCCGCGCGCAGTTCCAGGTCGTCAGGGACAAGATCAGCGCGTGGCAGGAGAAGTTTCCCGAGGTGACCGTGCTGGAGGACGTCCAGAGCGCGCACCCCGTCGACGCCCTCGTCGACGCCTCGGCCATGGCGGACCTGGTCGTCGTGGGCTCGCACGGCAGGGGAGGCGTCGCCTCCGCGCTGCTGGGCTCGGTCAGTCGCGGGGTGCTGCACCACGCCCGCTGCCCGGTGGCGGTGGTCCGGTCCTGAGCCCCGCGTGCGCCGTCGGCGGGGAGGACCGATCGGCGTCACCCCGTTTCCGGGCGAGCCGGTTCGCAGCGGGAAGGCTGAGAACATGCGAAGGTTCGGTAGCACCGCGTTCGTGGTGGTCACCGTGGCCGGGCTGTCGGCCGGGGCCGCGCTTCACCTCGCCGGAACGGCCCTGGCCGGGGACGCCGTGTGGGCGGCCGTCACCGTGGTGGCCCTGGTTCCCGCGCTCTGGCAGGTGCTGTCGGCGCTGCGGGAGCGCAGGCTGGGCGTGGACGCCATCGCCGTGCTCGCCCTGGCCGGGGCGCTGGCCGTACGGGAGTATTTCGCCGGTGCGGTGATCGGGGTGATGCTGGCCACCGGCCAGGCACTGGAGGACTACTCCCTGCGCCGGGCCCGCCGTGACCTGACCGGCCTGTACGAACGCGCCCCGCGTTCGGCCCGCCGCTACGAGGACGGGACGCCCCACCTGGTGGACGTCGGTCTGGTCCGCCCCGGCGACCTGCTGCTGGTACCCGGCGGCGAGATCGTTCCGGTGGACGGGGTGGTGGCCGAGGGCCTGGCGTCGCTGGACGAGTCGGCGCTGACCGGGGAGGCGCTGCCGGTCGAGCGTCCCGCCGGGCAGGGGGTGCGCAGCGGCGTGGTGAACGCCGGTGCCGCCTTCGACCTGCGGGCCACCCGGAGCGCGGCCGAAAGCGCCTACGCGGGAGTGGTACGGCTGGCCCGCCAGGCAGAGGCCGGTAGCGCCCCCGTCGTACGGCTCGCCGACCGGTTCGCCGCCTGGTTCCTGCCCGCGACGCTGCTGCTGGCCGGTGCCGCCTGGCTGCTGTCCGGCGACCCGGTCAGGGCGGTCGCGGTCCTGGTCGTCGCCACCCCCTGCCCACTGCTGCTGGCCGCGCCGGCCGCCATCGCCTCAGGCCTGTCCCGTACGGCGCGCCACGGCGTGGTGGTCAAGGGAGGGGGAGCGCTGGAGAGACTGGGGCAGGCCCGCACGCTCGTCCTGGACAAGACCGGCACACTGACCGCGGGACGCCCCGAGGTGGTCGACGTCGTGGCCGCGCCCGGCGTCCACGCCGACGACGTGCTGCGCCTGGCGGCCGCACTGGACCAGATGTCCTCCCACGTGCTCGCCGCCGCGATCGTCGACGCCGCCCGCGCGCGTCGGCTCGGGCTGCCCCAGCCGGCCGAGGTGCGCGAGAAGCCGGGCACCGGTACCGCGGGACTGGTCGAGGGACACCGGACAGAGGTCGGCAAGGCGGCGGCCCGTTCCGACTCGGGATGGGAACGCGCCCAGCGGGCCAGGGCCATGCTGGACGGGGCCATGACCGTCTGGGTCACGGTCGACGGCCGGACGGCCGGGGTGATCCTGCTGCGCGACGCCGTACGGGCCGACGCCGCGCGGACCCTGCGGCGGCTGCGCGCCACCGGGATCGAAAAGGTGATCATGCTCACCGGAGACAGGGCCGAGGTCGCCGAGAGCGTGGGCACGGTGCTCGGCGTCGACCGGGTGCTGGCCGAGCAGACGCCGGCGGCCAAAGTGGAGGCGGTACGGCAGGAGGCGGCCGAGGCGGTGACCGTGATGGTGGGCGACGGGATCAACGACGCCCCGGCATTGGCCGCCGCCGACGTCGGGGTGGCCATGGGCGCCCGGGGATCGGCGGCCTCGGCCCAGGCCGCCGACGTGGTGCTCACCACCGACCGCCTGGACCGGCTCGCCGACGCCATGGACGTCGCCCGCCGTTCCCGCCGCATCGCCGTACAGAGCGCCGCCGCCGGAATGGGACTGTCGCTGCTGGCCATGGCGGTGGCCGCGGCCGGGGCGCTGCCCCCGGCGGCCGGAGCCCTCCTGCAGGAGGCCATCGACGTCACGGTGATCCTCAACGCGCTGCGGGCGCTGCGTCCCACCAGGGGAACCAGGACGGCGGTCGACGCGGAGACCGAGTCCCTGCTGCGCCGCTTCGAGGTGGAACACTCCACGCTGCGGCCGCCCCTGGAACTGATCCGCGAGACGGCGGACCGGCTGGGCCAGAGCCCCCCGGCGGTGGCTCTCGACCAACTGCGAGAGGTCCACGACTTTCTCACCGAGCGCCTGTTGCCCCACGAACGCGCCGAGGAGCAACGGCTGTACCCGGCGATGGGACAGGCCCTGGGCGGCCCGGAGGTCACGATGACCATGAGCAGGGCGCATGCCGAGATCGAGCGCCTCGCCCGCCGCCTGAGCGGCCACCTCACCATCGCCGGGACGGAAGGACCGCGCCCCGAGCAGCTCGACGACCTGCGTGCCTGCCTCTACGGCCTGTACGCCGTCCTGGTGCTCCACTTCGACCAGGAGGAGGAGGCCTACTTCTCCCTGACCACCGCTCCGGACTCCGTGCGCCCGGCGTTCTCCTCCTCCCGCCCACCGTGAGCCGACCCCTCGGAACCTCCCTGCCGGGTCCTCCCATCGAACCGGTCCGATGGCACCCATCGGTGTGGGCCGAGCCGCCGGTGGTCCTGGCCCGAGATCCATGACCTGGTAATTCACCGGTGAAGAGATGCTCCTTGGTCTCGCCCCAAACGGGACAGAAGTCCCACGAACGGGTGACATCAGGCCGCTGCGATCGATCGGTCCAGGGCGTGGGATGGAGGTGGGACGTGGGCCTACCGAAGGAGAGAACCATGAGTCGACAGATCGTCGCCGGTACCGACGGCTCCCCGTCCGCCAACGCGGCGGTCGACTGGGCCGCCGACGACGCCGCGCGTAAGGACGTCCCCCTGAGGATCGTGTGCGTACGCGAGCCGTGGGCGAGTGATCTCCCCTTCCGCGGCGTATCCGGCATGGAGAACGCCCTGCGCGAGCACTGTGACGAAGTGCTCGCCGCGGCGGCGCGTCGAGCCCGCGAACGAGCGCCGCAGATCGGGGTGAGAACGGCCCAAGTGATCGGTGCCGTGACCGAAAGGCTGAAGAGCGAGACCGAGAGCGCCGACACGCTCGTGCTCGGCAGCCGTGGGATGGGCGGCTTCGCCGGGCTGGTCCTCGGCTCCGTCGGCCTGGGGGTCGCCGGCCACGCGGACTGTCCCGTGGTCATCGTGCGTCAGGCGCCCCACGCCGTGTACGGCGAGATCGTCGCCGGGTACGACGGGTCCGCCCACGGCGACGCCATCTTGGAGTACGCCTTCGAACAGGCTCGGTTGCGCGGCGCACGGCTTCGCGTCGTCTACGCCTGGCAGGCCCCGACGTTCGCCTCCCACGCCGCCGGCTACACCGATCTGCTGAGCGAGACGTTCGAGGGTGAAGCCCGTACGGCCCGTCAACGCCTGGCGCCGTGGCGTGACAAGCACCCCGATGTCCACGTGGCGGAAACCATGCTCTGCGGTCACCCGGTGCCCGCCCTCGTCGACGCCTCGCGCGCCGCAGACCTCCTCGTGGTCGGCTCGCGAGGCCTGAGAGGGCTTCGCGCCGCCGCGCTGGGTTCGGTCAGCCACGGTGTCCTGCACCGTGCCCACTGCCCCGTCGCCGTCGTCCCGTCCCGCCAGGGGGTCCTGTGAGACACCGGCGCCTTCTGGAGGACGTCCTCTCGCCTTCCCGGGCGGGCGCGCCCACCCGGACCACGAATCCGCTCCTGTCCGGCCACGCACCGGACGGGAGAACCCTCTCGAGGGAGATGTCATGGCCACATCAAGTTCTCCCGCTCGCCGCGTGGGTCTCGCGGCCGCGGCCCTGGGAGTCGGCGCAGTCCTGACGGCCTGCGGCGCCCCCGGCGGTTTCCAGGACGCGCTCCAGGCAGTGGGGCCACGGATCGGGCAGGCCCGGTCGTCCGAGATCACCCGGCCGGCCGCCTGGCTGGGAAGCCGGGGAGAGACCGCTCCCACCCCGGGTCCGTGCATGATGGGTCCGCCCGGCGGGGGGAACGACGAGCGGGGTCCGTGCCACCGTGGGCCGGGCGATATGGGGCCCGGCATGGGGCGAGGCCCGCACATGATGGGCCGATCCGGCCTGGAGTCTATGGGCGGGGCATTCGGGGCCGGCTTCGACTGAGGCTCCGGACGAGCGGCCCCGGGCTCGAAGGCCGGCGGCCGAAAGATTGAGGAATCAGGGACCTATGGCCGCTGTGCCGGTTCCCCGCGAGGAGTGAGATGGGAAGGAGAGGAAGTCTCACAGAGACCGGGAGGAACTCATGAGCACGCCCATGCGCCGTGAGCAGCGAGGACTCGTCCCCGAACTGTTCGACTGGCTGGACCTTCCCTTCGCGGCCCTGCGGCCGGCAGCGGCACAACCCATCAAGTTCGAGGACTACGTAGAGGACGGTCACTACGTACTGCGGGCCGAGCTGCCGGGCATCGATCCCGAGAAGGACGTCGAGATCACCGTGTCCAACGGCATCCTGACCATTCACGCCGAACGGCAGGACGAGCACAGGGAGCAGCAGCGGACGGAGTTTCGCTACGGCGCCTTCACCCGCTCGGTCACCCTGCCCTCGGGGGTGGACGAAAGCGATATCAAGGCCGTCTACGACAAGGGGGTTCTGAAGGTCAGCGTCAGACTCGCTGAGAAAGATCAGGGCGGCAGGCGTGTCCCGATCGAATCCTCCTCGCCGTCGGAGGGCTGACGGAATACTCGGGAGGGCCCACCCGAAGTGGGTCCGTCCCGCGACTGTTCGCCCACGCCGTCCGGCGGGGCGACCGGGGCGGCCGGCGGGTCGTCAGCCGCGAGCGGGATTCGAGCGATCGCGAGTGGCCCCCTCACCGGAGCCGATCGCGCGGCGGACCCGGGCACCGTCGGAGCGCTCCATCTCGTCGAGGGACAATGCCACGGCGGCGAGTGCCTCCTCCAGACGGGGAAGCAGGTGATCCCGCAGGGAGCGAACCCTGCGGCCCGTCATCGCCGCCTCGGCCGCCACGATCCGCGCCGCCTCACTGGCGACGGCGTGCTTCAGAGCCGCGCGCAGGGCGGCGAGGTAGGCCTCCCGAGCCGGGACGAGGGCGGAGGTGACCGGGAGCGGCGCCGATCCGTCGGGCCTGGGCGGCCGGCAGGTGAAACGATCCGGATAGCTCGTTCCCATGGCGTCGACCCAATCCACGCGGACGTCGGTGAGGCGACCGTCCACGGCGAGCCGGACGGCTCGACGGCCGCCGAGCATGGTGACGCGCAGCAGCCAGGTGTCGGCTGCCCGGCATGTGGACTTCCACTCTTCGCCGGTGCGTGAAGTGAGCAGAGCCAGACGTTCCTGTTCCCGGCGCAGGATCCGTAGTTTGCGGTCGAGCAGGACCAGCCCGCGCCGTGCGGCCGCCAGGCGGCGCAGGAGCCGCATCCGCCCGGCCCGGCCGGGAGGAACCCGAGATGTCATGGCCCCTCCCGGTAGCCGGTGTCGAGTGCCTCGGAGGAGAGCATGGACAGCTCTCTGCGCGGGAGCACGGAGACGACCTGCCAGGCCCGGTCGAACGTCTCCTCCAGGGAGCGCGACTCGTCGGGCCGCTGCGCCAGCAGCCGCAGCTCGAACGCCTCCGCCAGGGTCAGGTGGCGGCGGTCGGTGGCGCTGAGCGCGCTCTCCCCGACCAGTTCGGCCAGTTCCCCGGCCTGCCGGGCACGTGCCAGGGCCGCCAGGATCTGGGCGGCCAGGTCCATGTGCTCGGGCCGTGTCCGGCCTTTGCCGGTTCCCGCCCGCATCATCCGGGACAGGGAGGAGAGCGGGTCGACGTGCGGGTAGACGGGGACGTCGCGGCTCAGCAGGATCTGCCCCTCGGTGATATAGCCGGTCAGGTCCGGCACGGGATGGGTGATGTCCCCCGCGGGCATGCTGACCACCGGCAGCACGGTGACCGAGCCGGGCAGCCCCCGCACCCGGCCGCAACGCTCGTAGAGGGAGGCGAGATCGCTGTAGAGGTAGCCGGGATAGGCACGGCGGGCGGGGATCTCGCCACGCGTGGCCGACACCTCACGCAGTGCCTCGCAGTAGCTCGTCATGTCGGCCAGCACCACCAGGACGTGGCGGCCCAGGGCGAAGGCCAGATGCTCGGCGACGGTCAGGGCCAGCCGCGGGGTGAGCAGCCGTTCGATCACGGGGTCGTCGGCGAGGTTGAGCAGGAGGGTCAGCTCACCGGCCGCGGAGCGCTCCTCCAGCGTGTCGCGTACCGTCGCCGCGTCGGCGTGGGTCACGCCCATGGCGGCGAAGACCACGCTGAACGGCGTGCCGCCGGTGTGGGCCTGAGCGGCCACCTGGGCGGCGAGTCGCAGGTGCGGCAGGCCTCCCGAGGAGAACAGGGCGATCTTCTGGCCGCGGACCAGCGTGGTCAGCGCGTCGATGACCGAGATCCCGGTCAGTACGGGCTCGGCGGGGGGCACACGTACGGTGGGGTTGAGCGGGAAGCCGTTCACCGCGGCGTCCTCCGTACCGAAGACCGGAGGGCCACCGTCGAGCGGCCTGCCGTGTCCGTCGCAGACCCGCCCCTGCCAGCCCGCCCCGACCGGAACCCGGAGCGGGCTCCCGGTGAAGGTCACCCGTGTCCCCTTGGCCCGGACGCCCGAGGTGCCCTCCAGCACCTGCACGACCGCCAGATCGCCGTCAACCTCCAGGACGAGACCGCTCCTGTGCTCACCCGACTCCAGCTCGATCGACGCGTACTCGTCCCAGCCGACGCCCCGGGTGCCCCGGACCACGATCAGCGGACCGCGCAGCTCCGCCACGTCGGTGTACTCCACGGGGGCCCAGAGTGTCACCGCAGGGTCTCCAGATCGTCCAGTACCGCGTCGCGCCGTTCCCCGATCTCCTCTTCCGGCGCCTCCTTGGCGCGCAGGATCGACGAGAAGTCGCGCTCCTCGATCGAGGCGACCGGCACCCCGTGGCCGACGAGGTTCTGACACCGCTCGAGGATCGCGAGCAGCGCGTCGGCGAGCACGGCGGTACGGCGGGGGCCGCAGAAGGCGTCGCGCGAGCTGAGGGCGCTCTGCTGGAGGAAACCCTCGCGCAGCAGGCGTCCACCGAGCAGGACGACGCGTTCGCGGGCGGGCAGGGTCTCGGCCCCGACCAGTTCGGCCATTTCGGTCAGCCGGTCGGCCTCGCCGAGGAGATCGGCCACCCGGGCCCGTCGCGCTGCGGCGTCGGGGTCGCTCTCCGTCAGGGCTCCGGCGTCACGTGAGAACGACCCGGTCCAGGAGACGGCGGGGTAGTGGCGCGCGTAGGCGAGATCGCGATCCAGCTCCCACAGGGTGCGGACGAACCGTTCGGTCTGCGTGGTGACAGGCTCCGTCATGTCGCCGCCCGGGGGCGAGACAGCGCCGATGATCGTCACCGATCCCGTGGCGCCACCGAGCGTCACGACCCGGCCGGACCTTTCGTAGAAGGCCGCGAGGGCGGAGGCGAGGTCCGCCGGGTAGCCCTCCTCGGCGGGGAGCGCCCCGCTGCGGGAGGCGAACTCGCGGCGCGCCTCCGCCCAGCGCGAGGTCGAGTCGGCGATGACCACCGCGTCGTAGCCCATGTCACGGAAGTGCTCGGCCACCGTGACGCCGGTGTAGATGCTGGCCTCGCGCGCCATCATCGGCATGTTGGAGGTGTTGGCGATCACCACGGTCCGGTCTCCGAGCCGGCCGCCGGTGCGCGGATCGGTCAGCTCGCCGAGTTCGGCGACGACGTCCGCCAGTTCGTTGCCTCGTTCCCCGCAGCCGATGTACACGACCACGTCGGCTTCGCACCACTTGGCGATCTGCTGGAGAAGGACGGTCTTCCCCGTGCCGAACCCGCCCGGCACGGCCGCCGTGCCGCCCAGGGAGACCGGCAGCAGCAGGTCGATGACCCGCTGGCCGGTGGTGAACGGCACCGCCGTCTCCAGACGGAAGGCGTACGGCAGCGGTCGCCGTACCGGTCGGTGGCACGTCGGCCGCACCTCGGTGCCGCCGACGACCGCGATCGGGGTGTCCGGTGCGCAGGCGCCCGCGGGCCGGATCGAGGACACCTCACCCCCCGGAGAGAGCACCAGGTAGGGCAGCGATCCCGCGCCCTCGATCCTCCCGATCACCGTACCCGCTCCCGCCTCACGTCCCTCCGCGGCCAGCGGGGTGAACGACCAGCCGCCGGCGGGGCGCGCGGGGGTTGGAGCGGCCGGATCCAGCCACACCCCGGCCTCGGTGAGCGGGCGGAGCAGTCCGTCGAACACCCCGCCCAGCAGATGCGGTCCGAGCAGAGCCGACAGGGCGGAGCCCTGGAGGTCGGCGGGGTGGCCCGGCGACAGTCCGCCGGTGTACTCGTACGCCTGCACCGTCGCCCGGTCGCCGCGCAGAGCGACGATCTCTCCGGGCAGCCGGTGAGGTCCGAGGGCCACCAGTTCGAACATCGCCGCCCCGGCCAGGCCCTCGGCCTCGACCAACGGTCCGTTGACCCGCGTCACGGTGCCCACAGTCGTTCCACCTTCCCGCCGAGGGCGTCCACGGCGCGGCCGGCGAGGGCGTCGAGCGTACAGTCGACCCGGTGTCCTCGCCCCTCGGCGACCACGCCGCCGCCGGGATGCTCGCGTATGACCAGGTCCTCACCCCCCGCCGCGCGGATCATCGCGCTCACACGCTCGACGAGCCGGGGGTGGAGGGGATCGTCCCGCAGCGCCCTCACCGCCGCCACCGCACGCGTGCGCAGTTCCTCCAGGACCTCTCGCCGGGCGGCGAGTTCCACGCCGCGGGCCTGGTGCCGTACCCGGGCGCGCTCGGCGTTCTCACGTTTCCGCGCCTGCGCGGCCCCACTCGCCCGTGCCTCGGCGAGCAGGGCCTGCGCCTCCCGCCTGGCGGTCTCGACCGTCTCGGCGGCCTCCTTCTCCGCGGCGGAGCCGATCGCCGCGGCGTCCGCGCGTGCCCGCCGGAGCATGCCGTCGATCAACGGCGCCAGCGGGTCGTGAACCGTGGTCATCCGGGCATCACCACCGTCAGCGGCCCACCGGACACCTCGCCGACGGCGGCGGCCGCCTCCGGGGTGAGGATCACCAGGACCACGTCGGGACCCAGGGACCGCCACGCCGCACGTGCCGCCTCCGCGTCCTCGGCCGCGAGCACGACCGCCCCCGCCAGCTGGAATCCCGCCACGCGGACGGACTCGCCGATGACCGCTACGGTCCCCATGACGGTTCAGGCCCGTCCGATGAGGATGATGCCGATGACGAGCCCGTAGATGGCGATCCCCTCGGCCAGGCCGACGATGACGATGGCGCGGCCGAACAGCTCCGGCCGTTCGCTCATCGCCGCCAGCGCCGCCGCCCCGGTGTAGGCGACGGCGACGCCCGCTCCGATCGCCGATCCGGCGACCGCGATGGCCGCCCCGAGCAGCGCCGCCCAGCCGCCGGCCGCTTCGGGACTCGCGGCGGCGCTCCGGGCGGGAACGCCGGTCAGGGCCCAGATGAGGAGGGTGAGAGCGGTGAGGACGACGGCGATGTTGACGGTGTGCAGGCATCGCCTGATCCAGACGGACATGGCGTAGTCTCCTTGACCGCGAGTGGAAGGTGCCAGGGACGGAACGGTCGCCCCTCGGTCTGGAAAACCCGGGAGAACAGCTCGTAGTACTCCAGGCGCAGAGCCTGGACGGCGACCACGAATCCCTCGATGATGAGCGCGAGCGCGTTTCCCGCGACGAAGACCACTGCGGCGGCGACCGGAGAGGAGTGCCGCCACAGCTCGCTTGCGCCTTTCCAGACGATGGAACCGATGGCGGCATGGGTGAGGCCGAACGCGGCGAGCCGGGCGAATGAGGCGAGGTTCGCGCCCAGCCGCACGACCGCGTCGAGAAGCCGGATGGCGGCCTGAACGGCACCGCCCGCGCCGCCGCCCGCCTCGGCCAGGAATCCGGCGAAGGCCAGGGCCAGACCCGCGGCCGCCACCAGGCAGCCGACTCCACCGAGCCAGGAGAGGCGGAAGTACCAGCCGGCGAGCACCAGCCCGGATCCGGTGAACAGCGCCGCGCCGGCGATTCCCGCCGGAGAGTACAGTGCGGCAGGCCGGCCGCCCTCACGCCATCGGTTCACGACGCCCAGCAGATAGGCGGCGCCGAGCAGCAGAGCGCCCACGCCGAGCGCGGCCAGGAGGAGCGGAATCGGATGGGCGAGCGGCTCCAGCCACAGCACCGGGACGAGGCCTGTCGGCCCGAAGCACTCACCGTAGAGCAGCCCGAAGACCATACTGGTCAGGCCCGCGCCGACCACGAACGGCCAGGCCCGGCGGAACCGGGCCAGCCGTCGCGGACGCCGGAAGAACAGCCCGGCCCCGGCGACGAGCAGCAGCAGCCCGTGGCCGACATCACCGAACATCATGCCGAACATCAGCACGTAGGCGCAGGCGGCCAGAGGGGTGGGGTCGACGTTCGAGTACGGCACCGTGCCGTAGGCGGTGACGAGCGGGGACAGGGAGCGGCGCACCCCCTCCGATCGGAGCAGGGAGGGGGCGTCGAAACCCCTGGGCCGGGGAAGTGGCACGACGGCACCCCCGGCGGGCGCCACCCGGGCCGACAGCTCGGAGATCGACGCGGCGGGCGTCCAGCCTGCGAGCGCCGCGACCCCGTCGCGGACCACGGCCTCTCGCGACACCGTCTCCAGCGGCGCGTCCGGCGGCGTGGCGAACTCCACCGTCCCCGCGTCGGCGACCAGGGCCATCACCTCGTCCAGTGAGTCCGCCGGAGCCGCGATCGCCACCCGCTCCATACAGACCGGCCAGAGGGAGTCACGCCAGGTCATCGCCGCCCCTGCCCGGGGGCCGGATCCATGCGGGATGACCGGCGTCACCTCCCCGTGCGGCCGACTCCAGGGCTCCTCGGACCCGCCACGCGTCCGAGGCCAGGACGGCCACCGCCCCCAGGACCGGTCCGGAGGAGAACCCCGAGCCGGCCAGCAGACCGAGCCCCTCTTCCTCCACCCGCCTCCACCACCGCTCCTCGCCCCGCCACAGCTCCCGGGGGTCGGCGATGTCGCGCAGCGCCCAGCGCGCCGCCGATGGGAGCCGACCGGCCATCTCGGTGATCGAGGGAGCACCGGACGCGTCGGCGCCCAGGAGGGGCAGGCAGCGATCACGCACTCTGGGGGGAAGATCGAGACCTTCGGCGTGACGCACGCGGGCGACCAGCAACGCCACCGCCCCCAGGATCCACGTTTTGGCGGACGGGACGGCGTCGAGCAGCCGTGCCCCCCACGCCAGGCGCATGCCCAGCTGGATCTCGCGGTGGCCGTCGCCTCCCGGATCCCCCCAAGGGGAATCGGCCAGCACCGTCTGGATTTCAGCGGGTGAGGCGCATCGCCGTAGCCGGGACCAGGCGGTGTCCATGGAACCGAGGACGAACTCCGGCTCGCCCGGCCGGCCGGTGAACCGGTACATGAGCTCGTCCACGTTGGCCAGCTCGAACCAGCGGACAAGCACCCGCATCATCCGGCCACCCTCCGGAGGAAGCCAACCGGCCAGGACGCGCAGATGCCAGAGCAAGGCGGCCAGAACCGCCCACTGGGCCGCGGACAGTCCTTGGTCCCGCCGCACGTCGTGACCGTAGGAGGTGTCGGCCAGCACGGCCACCGCCTCGGCGACGGAGCCGCAGCCGGCGACCCTGCGGGCGAGTGAGGGGCCCGCCCGCCGACGGACGAGAGCCCTGGCCCGTGTCGAACCGGCGACCCAGGCGGCGGTCACGGCGAGTCACCCGCCAGGGACCTGACCATGGTGACCACCCGTGCCACCTCCTCCGGCATACGGGCCGCGGCCCGTATGCGAACGCGGTCGGCGGCGAGGACGGCCTCCCGCATGATGGCCGCGTTCTCCCGGTCACCTCTCCGCCGGGCGGCGGCCGAGGCCCGCGCCTTCTCCGCCTCCGCCTCCAGCCGTGCCGCCAGAACCATGGCGGCGGCCTGGGCGCGGCCGCGTTCTCGTATCTCCTCCGCGCGGTGTCTCGCGCGCTCGCGTTCACGGTCGCATTCGGCCTGTGTATCGGCGATGGCCGAGAAGACCGGGGTCAGTTCGGCCGCCGGATCGGCGGTGTAGTCGGCCGGAACCCCGGTCGGCGCCGCCCCACCCGGTACCCCGGTGGGGCGGAACCGTTCGAGGAAATCACTCAACCGGGCCATCGATCACCTCCACCTTGCCGTTTCCCCTGCCCGAATCCGCCACTTGAAGTGATGCCCGAAATAGACGAAAAATCGCCATTAGATGTCAAATATCCCGAATGGGTGACATGGTGGGCGAGATGACCCGTGGCCTGTTCGGGCCCCTCCAGGCCGGATGCCGATGCCTCGGCCAATCCCGGGAGGGTGTGACGTGTTGGCCGGACCGTGTGCGTTCAACGACTGGACGGCGGGAGATCCGGGACGGGGGGAGGCGGCCGACGCGCATGGCCGGACCGTGTTCCTCCTCTCCAAGGAGGCCGAAACGCCTGCCGTGCGGGCCCTGGCTTTGCCGGCGGCCCTCTAGAACGGCAACATGCCGCTCCACACCTTCCACGCGACCTTCGACGCCCGGTCCGAGCAGCCCCTGGCTCGCCACCGCCTGTCAGAGGTCTCCGGGGGTCTCGGTGGGCTGGACGTCGTCTCTTGAAGTGGCCGCACCTGACCGATCGGCCTCATCGGCGAGGCGAGGCGAGGCGATCGCCGCCGACGCCGAGGCGATCGCCGTGGCGGTCGCAGCCCGTCCGGCCTTCGTCGCCCCCTCCGGCCGACCTCTGTTCGTTCGATCGTCTCACCGGCGGTCGGTGAATCGCTCCCACTCGTCTCATCGATCACGCCTGCCGCCACTCTTCTGATCAACCTTCCCCTCTCCCCGCCGTCGACATCCCGATCGGGCGAGCCCGTCTGGGAGCATCGGGACAGCCGGGAGGCCCACGGCGGGGGCGGAGCGTTCCCCGCCTCGTAGGGGTTCCCTGACCTCCGGAGGTGCGAGGCGAAGCACTTCCGTCCATGAAGGTCGTCCGCATTCGTTTCAACAAGTGAAATCACCCGAACAAATGCGCTCCCCCCTGTCCGTCTTTGCCGGTACACCGGCCGAAAACAGGATTGAGCCAGACCGAACCAAGACCTCCCTGTGGCTTGCCCAATATCACGCCGTCGGCAATCTCGATCAGATTTTCGTCCGTCCCCCCGCGAGGCGAAACGCGGATCCAGTCATTTTCTGGATTGTACTCTGTGAGCCGGTTTCTCCCACCCGGAACCGCGATGGAAACACCGGCATCCAGTTCGCATTCCGCGTCCAGGGGCGCAGCTCCACGGACTCTCTTGGGTACTGGCAGATCTGACCTCACCCAGGAGCCGTGAGGATGGTATCCCCAGACGTAGAGTGCGACTCCCGTGCGAACATCGACTTCGATTTGAAGTGTATCGATTACAAAACTTGTCACCCCTGCTCCGGAGCGGCGTTCGAGCTCCGCCGGGTCCAGCGGGTGGAAGCTGAAACTGTACTCATCGTGCAGATATTTTAGAATGCCGGGCAGGGGGGCACCCTGAATTTGATTGATCGTTATCATTCTTTCCCTCGGTGGTACCGGGGTTGAGGAACGGCGGGACTCGGGTGGGTCCGGCCACGCTGCGGGAGCCGTCACCAGGATCGACACGATCTGTGTATCCGATGACATGACTCTTGGCGACACCCCGGATCGCGTTCTGCGGCCGTTCCACTCCGGCGGCCGGGCATCGCCCCGGAGAGTGTGCGGGTTTCGTTGAGATTCCGTGCACTCCGCGGTTACGGCACCGCGGTGCTGTCATGATCTTGGCGACGCTCACCGATGGGATCCGCGATGCCTCCTCGCTCGCTCGTGCTGCTGGCCGCCTCGCTCTGCACGGGCGGCCTCGCGGTTCTGGTGTACTTCCACGACTCCGACCTGGTGCTCCTGAGGGAGCATCTGAACCATCCGTTCGCGCTCGGTGCGCTGGCCTGCGTCTTGATGGCGTTGGCCGCCGTCGGGCTGCGGTGGATGTGGCTACGCATCGTGATCGTCGTTCTTGCCGGGCTGGGTGCGAGTGCCGCGCTGTTCGGGGGGTGGGTCGTTCTTGGGTTCACCTCTGCCAAGGGGGTCGGCTTCGTCGATGGACCGGCCCCGTACAGGATCCGGCTCCAGCGGTCGATGGCGGGTCTCGGGCCGGACACGGTGATGTGGCTCAGCGTCCGCAGGGACGACGGGTTGCTCAGCAGGGAGTGGGATTTCGGCTGCTTCAACGATGACGTCCCCGACGACGCCTTCGACTCGGTCAAGTGGACGGGGCCGAGCTCGGTCGAGATCCGGGTGGCCGACGGGCGAACGTTCCCCGTGGCCCTGGATCCCGCCTCGGGCCGGCCCCGGACCACCGCCGCCCTCGGTTGCTGACAGTTGCTGACAGCGGCTCCACCGTTTCGGCGGTCAGATCCCCGTCCACCGGCCGGTGCCGGCGGAAGCGTTCGTCGTGGCGGGTTGAACGCAGCCGGTCTCCGGCATCCCCAACGCCGGCACCGGCCGCGGGCGGGCTGTTCGACGTCTGCTCGGTCTAAACGAGCAGCGCCCACTCGCATAGGTCGAGTGCCAGCAGCATCGTCCACAGCATGAGCGCGGCGATTCTCTGTTGCTCTCCTGCCCGCATGTCTCCGTCCTGGCGGTTCGACAGCATGATGCTTGCCATATTGCGCAACTATACAACCGGAGATGTGGAAACGCGCGTGAGAATATCCACACACCCCTGTCGGCGGAGGCGAGGTCCCGAGATCGGATCCCACTGCTGGCGCCGGTCCGCGCAGGGCCGATCGCCGGGCCCGCCGGGGGAACGGGGGAACGGGGGCGGCTCACACCCGGTTCAACACGGGCGTCGACGGTCGTCCGCGCCCCGGACCCGAGCTCCTGCTCGCCAGGCTGTGGAGATCATGCCGGTGCTCGGTCCCGACCAGGTGTCGCGTCCACTCCGATGCCTGCCTTCACCGGGAGGTCCCGATCAGCCGACGGCCCGCGGCTCCAGCCTCTCCTGTTGAGGACCAGCAGCGCCCCGCCGTACAGGACGACCACCAGCAGCAGCCACAGATAGCTCGTGGCAGGCAGCGCGACCAGCCCCAGGGCGCTCGCCGGCGGCGAGAGCGGCAACAGCAGGCCGACCGCCGCCAGCGCGCCCGTGGCCAGTAGCAGAGGGGGCGAGACCCTGGTGGTCGGGCGTAGGAGCAGCATGATCACGGACTGGGTGAGCAGGTTCTCGATGAACCAGCCCGTATGGAAGGACGACTGGCTGTCCGCGCCGACGATCCAGGTCATGACCGCGAACGTGGCCAGGTCCACGACCGCGTTGAGCGCCCCGAAGCCGACGATGAAGCGGAGGATGCCGCGGGGCCGCAGCCTGAAGGGGCGGCGCAGGACGGCAGGGCCGACCCGGTCGAAGGCGAAAGCCAGCTGGGCGGCGTCGAAGCAGAGGTTCTGCACCAGCACCTGGACCGGCAGCATCGGCAGGAACGGCAGCGCCAGCCCCGCGACGAGCATCGCGATCACATTGCCGACATTGGATGACAGGACGATGCGCAGGTAGGTGACGATGTTGCCGGTGCTACGCCGCCCGGCGACGACCGCCTGGTCGATCGCGGACAGGTCCTTGTCGGCCAGCACGATGTCGGCGGCCTCGCGGGTCACGTCCACCGCGGCGCGCGGGCAGATGCCGACGTCGGCGGCGCGCATGGCGGGCAGGTCGTTGACACCGTCGCCGAGGAAACCGACGGTGTGCCCCGCCTCGCGCAGCGCCCGCACCACGCGGGCCTTGTGCTCGGGGGTGCAGCGGGCGATCACCGTGGCCCGTTCGGCGGTCTCGGCCGTCAGCTCGGCCGCGTCGGCCACCGCCTCCACGTCGAGCCCCAGGTCCCGGCAGACCCGGGCGGCGGTCTCCGGGTGGTCGCCGGTCAGCACCTTCGGGGTGATGCCCCGGTGCGACAGTACGGACAGCGCCACGGCGGCGTCCGGGGACGGCTCGTCGACCAGGGTGACGAAACCGACCAGGGCCAGCCCGTACTCGTCACCGAGGCGACGCCGGTCGGCCCTGGCCACGGCCAGCACCCGTACTCCGTCGGCGGCCAGCCGGTCGGCCAGCCGGTAGGCCTGTTCCGGCGCGTCACAGCGCTCCAACACCGCCTCGACGGCACCCTTGACCACGACGACATCTCTTCCGCCGTCGTGGACCAGCGCGCAGGAGAGCCGTCGCGCCGGGTCGAACGGCGTGGCGTCCAGCCCCTCGACGTCACCCAGGTCGGGCGCGCCCTCGAGGATCGCCTCATCCAGGGGATCCGGGGTCGGCGGGTCGGTCAGGTGGAGCGTCCAGAAGCTGTTGATCGCCGCCCAGCGCAGCGCCTCGGGGTCCGGCTCCCCATCCGGCCCCACGGACTCTCGGAACACGGGACGGTCCCGGGTGAGCGTGCCGGTCTTGTCCATGCACAGCACGTCGATCGCGCCCAGGTCGTGCAACGCCGGCAAGCGTTTGACGATCACGCCGCCCCGGGCCAGCAGCGCCGACCCCCTGGCCAGCGCGGTGGTGACGACGACGGGAAGCATCTCCGGCGTCAAGCCGACCGCGACCGCCACCGCGAACGGCAGTGCCTCCAGCCCCCTGCCGCGCAGCACCGCGTTGGCCACCAGCGCGACCGGCGGGATGACCAGCATGAGCCGGACCAGGGTCCAGGAGATCCCGTTCACCGAACGGTCGAACGCCGACAGCCTCCGCACCGGCGCGTGATAGGCACCCGCGAACAAGGTGCCGGCTCCCGTGGCCGTCACCACGGCCAGCGCGCTGCCCGAGGCCACGCTGCTGCCCTGCCACACCAGGTGGTCGTGGCCCTCGGGCAGGTCGAGTGCCTGCTTGGGCACCGGTGCCGACTCTCCGGTCAACGACGCCTGGTGCACGGTCAGCCCGCTGGCCCGCAGCAGCCGCACGTCGGCCGGGACCAGATCGCCGGGGCCCAGCTTGATCACGTCTCCCGGCACGAGCTGGTCGACTGGGATCTCCCGCTCCCACGGCTCGGCGTCCTCCGACGGGCGCCGCCTGACCGTCGCCGTGGTGGCCACCAGCCTCCGCAGCGCCGCGGTCGAGCGGTCGGCCCGGTACTCACCGTTGGAGCGCAGCAGGCAGCTGGCCGCGACCAGGAGCACGATGACGCCCGCCGTACCCCAGGAGGCGATCAACGCGGAGACCAGGCCCAGGGCGAGCAGGACCATCGTGAACGGATCACGCAGGCTACGGCCCAGGCGGCGCGGCCACGACGGCGGCCGCCGGCGGGGAATCGTGTTCTCGCCGTGTTCGAGCAGCCGCGCCTCGGCCTCCGACTCGACCAGGCCCCGCGGGCCGCTCTCCAGATGCCGCAGCATCTGGAGCCGGCTTTCACCCCTCACCGGCAGGGACGCCTCAGGCGCCCAGACCACGGGCACGTCCCTCGGAACGGCCCATCCGCTCGGACAGCCGTCCGATCAGGACCTGAACCGTGGCCACGACGTCCTCGTTGTCGATCAGGTAGACCACCCTGCGGCCCTCGCGCCGCGAGCGGACCAGGCCCGCGAGCTTCAGCTTGGCCAGGTGCTGGCTGACCGCGGGCAGCGCGCCGCCCACCCGCTCGGCCAGCCCGGACACGTCGCATTCCCCCTGCGCCAGCGCCCACACGATGTGCAGTCGCGGAGGAGAGGACAGCAACCCGAACGCCGCCGCCGCCTCGATCAGCACCTCGGCCGACGGGTCAACGCTCTCCCCGGTCGCCACCATTAGCCCCTCCTCCTGACCGGTGACAAGTCTAGGTGCGTCCGTCGACCGTCACGGAGCAGAGAAGCCGTGTGTCCGCGGGGATGTGGGAGAACCCCGTGGGCGGCGGCGTCGGCGACGTGCTTCCGTTCGGCGGTTCGGGCGGTCGGCCGGCCTGGACGATCCGGTCTCAGGCCGCGCGCGGGGACCGTCGATCCGATCAGGACTTCGGGGTGTCCTTGGCCGGGGCGTCCTGGACGGCCGCGGCCTGCGCACGCAGGCGGGCGGCCTCCTCCTCCAACCGTCTGGCCTGCTCCTCGACGGTCACCGGAGTCGGCGTGATCTCGGACCGGCGTTCGGGCTCCTGGTTGACCTGGGAGACCTCGGCCTTGAAGATCCGCAGGGATCGGCCGACGGAACGGGCGGTGTCGGGCAGCTTCTTCGCGCCGAACAGCAAGGCCGCCGCCGCTACGACGATCAGCCAGTGCATCGGGCTGAGAGATCCCATCGGCCTTCCTCTCCTGTGTGTGACCGGAATGCTATCCCAGTTGCTTAATTGCGCAAATGATATCCCACGGTCATGTGGCACACGAGTCCTGGGTCGCGTCGAAACCCGTCAGTTCCTCGGAGTCGGTGACGCGCTTGACCTTCAGGCCGCGCCAGTCGTCGCCGATGACGAGCACCAGCCGGGACGTCCGCGCCTCCTGGACCGGCACCGAACGACTCTTGAGGAGGTCTCGTGCCAGGGTCGGGACGCGCGTCTGCCCGTTCGGGGAGTACAGGATCGTGGTCTCCGGGGCCGGCTTGCCCACCTCGCGGACCCGGGCGATGTGGTAGCCGCGCTGCTCCAGGGCCGCGGCGACCTGGGCGGCCGTGGTCGCCCTGGCCGCGGTGTGCCTGATCTCGATCTCGATGCGTGAGCGGGCCACCTTGATCTGTCCTCCACGCAGCCTGGCACCCTTGGCGTCCTTGTCACCGGCCACGAGCCGGAACAGGGCGCCGGCCTGCGGCTGCACCCATTCCACCCGGCCGGGTTGGCTGAGGGAGTAGCGCCAGGGGACGGTGATGAAGCGGATCTGGCCCGCGGTGAGCCCCTGCGCGCTCTCGGCCAGGTCCTTCATCACGCCGGGCGTTAGCTCCGGGTCGGTGGTGACGGACTTGGTGGCGGCGTCGAGGAAGCCGTAGAGCCTGGCGGGATTGGTCAGCGTCTCGCCGCTCATCACTTTCTTGATCATGGAGGCGATGAACATCTGCTGCCGCTGGATCCTGCCGATGTCCGACCCGTCTCCGAGGCTGTAGCGGGCGCGGACGTAGCCGAGGGCCTGCTCGCCCTTGAGCGTCTGGCGGCCTGCGGGCAGGTGGAGCAGGGCCTTGGTGTCGTCGATCGGCTGCGGAACGCAGACCTCGACCCCGCCGACCGCGTTGACCATGCCCTTGAAGCCGACGAAGTCGACCTTCACGAAGTGGTCGATGCGGATGCCGGTCAGTGACTCGATCGTCTTCCACGTGCACGCGATGCCGCCGGAGTTGAACGACTCGTTGATCATCCCGATGTGCGGGGTCTGGCCGGCCAGATACTTGCCCGGGTTCGCCCGGCAGGCCGGAAGCCGCACGAGCGAGTCCCGGGGAAAGCTGATGATCATGGCGTTGTCCCGGTTCGGGGAGATGTGCGCCAGCATGATCGTGTCGGTGCGCTCACCCGAGATGCGGTGGCCGTACTTGGCGTTCTTGCCGTTGCGCTCGTCGGAGCCGACGACCAACACGTTGATCGCGGTTGTCGGGGCCTTCGGCGGGCGGGTGGCGCCCAGGTCCTGCTCGGTCACCTCAATGTGCCTGACATTGCCGCTGAGCCGGGCGTAGACGGCCGTGATGCCCCCGACCGCCACCAGCACCAGGGTGAGCAGGCCTGCCGCCGGCCACCAGATCCTGCGCCGCCACGTACTGCTCACGTACCACCCCGAGGGTCCGAACCGATGATGACATGCCCCTGATCAGCGGTTAAGGCCGATCAGGGGTTGAGTGAGGCTGCGATCAGGTGGATTCCAGACCGCATGAGGGGCTTCTCCGCTTCGGGGCCGCCGGTCGTCACCGGCCCGCGCGTCGAAGGCCCCTTCGGGAGGTGTCCGCGAACCGGCGTTCACGGATGCGGGTCGCGCGCGCCGAGCCATCATCTCTACAGTTGCGCAATTGGGCAATATAAGTTGTCTCCGTGTGGTGCAAACATGCGGGGACGCCGCGCCCGAAGGTCGTGCGACGCCGGTCGGCGCGCCGCGAGTCCGCGATGAACGGATCCGGACCGCTCGCCTATCCGGCGGCGGGCACTTCCCCTGGAGTTCTCAGTGATGGGTTGTATGGAGGGATCTGTCCGAAAGCTGCTGTCACGGGTTTGCGATGATCGGCGCGTGAACTCCGACTCCCCAGGGGCCGACCCGGTATCGGTACGAGAACGTGTGCGCCGCTCCCTCGAAAGTCCTCGTCTGCAGCGGGCCGTGGTCGTGGTCATCGTGATCAACGCGATCACGATCGGCTGTGAGACCTCCCCCTACCTCGTCGATCACATCGGCGGTCTGCTCCACGTCGTCGACAGGATCGCCCTGGCGGTCTTCGCCGTCGAACTCGCCGCCCGGCTGTACGCCTATCGCGGAGCGTTCTTCCGTGACCCGTGGAACTGGTTCGACGCGGTCATCGTGAGTGTCGCGCTGATCCCCGCCTCAGGCCCGACCTCGGTGCTGCGGACCCTGCGGATCCTGCGCGCGCTACGCCTGGTGTCGACCGTCTCCAGCATGCGCAACGTCGTCGGCGCCCTGCTGACCGCCATCCCCGGCATGCTGTCGATCGTCGGCCTGCTCGTCCTGGTCATGTACGTCTCGGCGGTCCTGGCGACGCAGTTGTTCGGGAAGATCGCCCCGGAGTACTTCGCCGACCTGCCCACCTCGCTGTTCACCCTGTTCCAGGTCATGACCGGTGAGGCGTGGCCGGACATCGCCGCACAGGTGATGGAGCGCGAGCCGTGGGCGTGGGTGTTCTTCATCGGCTACATCCTGATGACGACCTTCGTGGTGCTGAACCTGTTCATCGCCGTCGTGGTCAACGCCATGGACGACCAGAACACCTCGGTCGAGGAACAGCGCACCGAGGACCAGCTGGCCGTCATCACCGCGGAACTGGCCCGCCTGCACGCCAAGATCGACGCAATGCAGTCCCCGCGGAACGGTCACCGGCACAACGACCGTCACGCGGCGACCGAACCCACCGTTTGATCGCTCCATCGCTCCGAGGGGGAACCCCGGTGGGGCGGCGTCCGATCGCCGGTTGTTCCGCGGTGGAACTCGCGGGCGACGCCGCAACCGGGTGCGGATCCGGCACGGGGCCTGTCCTCCGGAGCTCATGAGATGCCAGACGGGATCAATGCTCCACAAAAATCCCTTTTCTCATAAAAAGTCTATTTCTGTCGGAAATCGGGCGCCCCTTTTGGGGGAGGCGTGCGTTCGAGATGGGGGAAAACCTCGACGGTGGGTCAAGCGCCGGTCTGCGCGACGGATTTCCCCTGTCGGGGATGCTCGCTGATACGGTCCTTTTCGTTCTCAAGTCAATACAGGAGGGAGCAGGAGTGCGGGCGAGGTTCCGGGACCGGCTGAGATATTGGTTCGACAGCACAATGGATCGGGGCACTCCGGCTCTGATCGGCTGGCTCACCCTGGCCTCGGTGCTCCTGATCGTCACGGTCACCGCGGCGGTGCTGTTGCTGGCGAGTGACGACGCCGACGACAACAAGGGCTGGCCCGGTGTCCTCTGGATGACCCTGATGCGCGCGATCGATCCGGGGACGATGGGCGGAGACACCGGCGGGGCGACGTTCCTCGCTCTCATGCTGGTGGTCACCATCGGCGGGGTTTTCATCGTCAGCTCCCTGATCGGTGTCCTCACCACCGGCCTGGAGGGCCGGATCACCGAACTGCGCAGAGGTCGCTCCCGCCTGATCGAGCGCGGCCACACCGTGCTGCTCGGCTGGTCGGACCAGGTGTTCACGGTCGTGGCGGAGCTGGCCAAGGCGAACCAGAGCGAGCGGCGCTCGTGCGTGGTCGTCCTCGCCGACCGCGACAAGGTCGACATGGACGAGCAGATCCGCGCCCAGGTCGGCGACACCGGACGCACGAGGGTCATCTGCCGCTCCGGCAATCCCCTCAACCGAAACGACCTGGAGCTGGTGAGCCCGGAGACCGCGCGGGCGATCATGGTCCTGTCGCCCCCCGGTGACGACTCCGACATCAACGTGATCAAGGCTCTGCTGCTGCTGAGCAACCGCTCCTGGCCCAATGGGCGCCCCCACATGGTCGCCGCCGTCCACGACTCGGAGAACCTCGCGGCCGCCAAACTCGCCGCGGGCCCCGAGGCCCAGGTCATCGACGCCGACGACATCGCCGTACGGCTCGTCGTGCAGTCCCACCGGCAGGCGGGCCTGTCCACCGTGTGCACCGACCTGCTCGACTTCGCCGGCAACGAGTTCTACATCCGCGGCGAGCCCACGCTGACCGGAAAGACCTACGGCGAGGCGCTCGACGCCTACCGGCTCGGCAGCCCGGTCGGGGTCCTGCGCGGTGGCGGGGAGGTTCTGCTCAACCCGCCCATGGACACCCGGATCGGCGACCAGGACCAGGTGATCGTGATCGCCGAGGACGACCTGCTCGTCCAGCTCGCCGACACACCGGTCCCGATCGTGGAGTCCGCGATCGCCATGGTGCCCGACCGCAAACCGGTGCCCGACCGGACCCTGTTCATCGGCTGGAACGCCCGCGCCCCCAAAATCATCGACCTGCTGGACCGCCTGGTCGAGTCCGGGTCCGCCCTCGACATCGCCGCGCCCGCCCTGCCCGCCGGGCTTCTCACGGAAGGCCGTACGAACCTGACGATCGGCTACAAGCCCTGCGAGCTGACGAGCAGACGATCGCTGGAAACACTTGACCTGGGAAGCTACGAACACATCGTGGTGCTGTCGGACGACAGCACCGACCCCGGGAGCGCGGACGACCACACCCTGGTGACCCTGCTGCACCTGCGGGACATCGAGGTGCGCCTGGGAGACCCGTACTCGATCGTGACCGAGATGAACGACGACGGCAACAGGGAGGTCGCCCAGGTCACCAAGGCGGACGACTTCATCGTCAGCACCAAGCTGATCAGCTTGCTGCTCACCCAGATGGCGGAGAACAAACACCTCAACGCGGTGTTCACCCACCTCTTCGACCCCGACGGATCCGAGATCTATCTCAAGCCGGCCTCTGACTACCTAGTCTCGGACGAGGAGGCGAACTTCGCCACGGTGATCGAAGCGGCACGGCGCCGTGGCGAGACCGCGATCGGCTACCGCCTCAAGCGGCACAGTGAGGAGGCGCCCTCCTACGGGGTGTCCCTCAACCCGCCCAAGGCCGATCCCCTGACGCTCGCACAGGACGACAGCGTGATCGTCCTCGCCGAGAGCTGATACGTCCGGCCGCCGCCTCACGGGGCGGCGGTGGTTCCCCGATTTTCGAGCCGCGCCGCCGCCGGGTCGACACGGTGGGTGATATGCCTATTATTCCTATCTGTTAGATTGGTATTTTGTCCCAGGCGCCCCAGTTCGAGGATGTGGTTGACGTGGCGTACGACGTCGGGATCATCGGTGCCGGAGTCCACGGGGTCAGCGCGGCCTTCCACCTCGCCCGCAGAGGCGTCTCCACCGTCGTCTTCGACCGGGGCGCGCCGGGCTGCGGTCCGACGGGGCGCTCGGGGGCCATCTGCCGGGCCTACTACACCGACGCCTTCCTCGCCGAGGTGGCACGCGACGGCATCGCCTTCCTCGCCGACTTCGGTGAGCGGACCGGCGGGGGACAGTCGGGCTTCCGCCGTACCGGGGCGTTCTACCTGCACGGGCCCGGCGACGTCTCGACCGCGAAGGACACCGCGGTCCGCCTCGGGGGCGGCGGCGAGCTCGTCGCGGCCGACGCTCTCACCCACCTGGACACCGAGGGCGTCGCGGTGGCCGTGTGGGAGCCGGGCGCCGGTTACGCCGACCCCGTCAGCACCACGCTCGGCCTCGCCGAGGCGGCACGCCGTCACGGGGCCGAGATACAGGCCCACCGGCCCGTGGTGGCGATCGACGAGGGCCCCGGCGGGGTGGCCGTCACGACGGCCGACGGATCGGTGCACCGTCTGGGCGCGCTGCTGGTGGCCGCGGGGCCCTGGACCGCGCCGCTGCTGCGGCCACTCGGGATCGACCTGCCGCTGACCGTCGAGCGGCACGTCGTGGCGGTGCTGGAGCACGACCCGGCGGACGCGGCGGGGCTCGTTCCCCACGTGCTGATCGACGTCGCCGGGGGTTACTATTCCACGCCGCAGCCCCGTACCCAGTACCTCGTCGGCGGGGTGGTGCCCGCCTCCCCGGCCGATCCCGACGACTTCGTCCGCACCGCGGCCCCCGAGGAGACCGCCAGGCTCGCCGCGGCGGCCGCCCGACGGTCTCCGGCCCGGCGCCGCGCCCTGCCCGCCGGGGGCTGGGCCTCGCTGTACGACGTCAGCCCCGACTGGCAGCCGGTCGCGGGCCAGGTGAGCGAGCGGATCCACGTCGACGCGGGGACCAGCGGCCACGGGTTCAAGCTCGCTCCCGCCTGGGGGGATCACGTGGCGAGGCTGCTCGTCGGCGACGACGTCGATCCCCGCCTCGCGGCCTTCGCCCCGTCGAGGTTCGACGGCGGGGCGGAACTGGCCGCGGGTTTCGGGGCCGCCAGGATTCTCGGCTGACCGGAGACGGAGAATATCCTCGGGAGCCGCGAACGGAAGGGCGTCGCGGCGGAAGGGCGTCGCGGTGCGAAGACGCCGTGAACGGAAGGCGGGTAGGGCCACATGACCGCAGCCGCGGACAGGACCGGCGTCATCGAGGTCAGGCGGGTCGGCTGGGACGACGGCGCGGCCGTCGCGCTGCGCGAGGCGATGACGGAGGAGATGAGCGGCAGGTACGCCGACCGGCTCGCGGACAGGCCGGACTACCTGCCTCGGGGCATGCACGTCGAGCAGGAGAGCGTGGTCTACACCGGGGTCGCCTACGCGGGCGCGAACCTCCCGGTCGGTCATGTCGCGCTGCGGCGGCTCGGTGACGACCTGGAGCTCAAACGGATGTTCGTGGCGGCCTCGCACCGGGGTACGGGGGTGGCCCGCGCGCTGCTCGCCGCGGTGGAGGACGAGGCCCGCGCGCTCGGCGCGTCGCGGATCATCCTGCAGACCGGTGACCGTCAGCCGGACGCGGTGCGGCTGTACGAGCGGGAGGGCTACACCGCCATCCCGATCTTCCCCCCGTACGAGCGGCTGGCGGGCTCCCACTGTTTCGAGAAGCTTCTGCGCTGAATCGGGCCGTTCCCGCGCCGAACCCCGGCGCCCGCACCCCACCGGGAGAGGGCGCGAGCACCGGGGCGGTCCGGGAAGCCCGGAAACCGGGCGGGAGGTCCTCGGCGGGCAGGGAGGACGACGAGGCCGGTCCGGCCGAGCGCTCGGCCGGACCGGCCCGACGGCCGTGCGGTACGCCTCCTACGGAGCGGCGAGCTCCGGAGTGTCGACGTAGATCCGGCCGAACTCGATGGCCGGGGCGAAGCCGCCGAAGTTACGCGTCACCTGGGCCTTCTCCGCCGCGTTCGGATTGGGGTTGGTGCAGCCGGTGCCCGCGCTCGCGCCGGACATCAGGTCCGAGCACAGGCCGGTGCGCCGGTCGGGCAGTCCCAGCACGTGGCCGATCTCGTGGGCCGCGATGCGCAGCGGGTTGTGACCCTCGGAGGTGGCCTGCCGGCCCATCCACACCGTGCCCCTGCCGAGGCTGGTGGGCTGGGTACGGGGCCAGCCGTTGTCGACGTACACCACGAAGTCCGCCGGGGTGCCCGCCACCAGGCGCACGTTGCTCACACTGGAGTTCCAGATCTGCGCCGCCTGGTCGATGGCCGAGCGGAACTCGGCCGCGCGGCTGGCGTCGTACTTGAGCACCCGGACGGCGGCGGATTTACCGGCGGTCGTCCCGGTGGTCGTTCCCGCCTGGGCGGGGGAGACGATCGCCAGGAACGCGAGTCCGAGGGCGAAGGCGATGCTCAAACGAATGATTCTCAACACTTTGGGGGCCTCCTCGGCCTGGGGGGTGACTCGTCGAGACGAGCGGGTGAGGAGAGGAGAGCGGTCAGCCGGTCTTGAGCGTGAGCCCGTAGACCTGCAGGATCTCGTTGACCGGCTGGTAGTAGGTCGTGCCGCCGGAGCTGCAGTTACCGGAGCCGCCCGAGGTGACGCCCTGCGCCTGGCTGCCCGAGATGAACGATCCGCCGGAGTCGCCCGGTTCGGCGCAGACGTTGGTGCGGGTCACGCCGGACACCGTCCCCTGGGAGTAGGTGACGGAGGTGTTGTGCTGCTGGACGGTTCCGCAGCGCCAGCCGGTGGTCGAGCCGGAGCGGCAGATGGAGGCGCCGACCGAGGCCTGGGTAGACCCCTTGACGATGACGTTCGTGCTGCCCGACTTCACCCAGGGCTGGGGGGTGTGACCCGGGGTGGCGACCCAGGAGTAGTCGTTGCCGGGGAACGACGAGCCCTGGAAGGTGCCGGAGGGGTTGCTGGTGGTCTGGCCCTGCCTGCCGCAGTGTCCCGCGCTGACGAAGCCGGGGGTGCTCCCCTTGGTGACGGAGAAGCCGATGCTGCAGCGGCTGCCGCCGATGTAGTACGGGTCGCCGCCCCGGAGGTTGACGAAGGTCTGGGGCTGCTCGGCGGAGACCTGGACCCGTACGGCGTCGCCGGAGACCCCGGCGGCGGCGAGGAGGGCCTCGCCCGAGGCCTGCTGCCTGGCCTGGACCACGACGCTGTTGGCGGGGATGTCGACGTACCAGAGCGTCGCCCCGGCCTGCGCCTGCGCCGGAGCCTGGTCGAGCCGCTCCTTGAGGGCGTTGAGCTGGGCCAGGCTGCGGCCGACGACCACCGGCTGGGCGCCCTTCGCCCTGATCGCGCCGACCGAGGAGGCGTCGCTGGTGGCGACGAGGAGCTGGGAGGCGTCGGCGTTGAGCCAGGCGCCCGCGTACTTGTCGCCGAGCGTCTTGCTCAGGGCGGACTCGGTGCCGGCGGCGCGCGCCTCGTTGGCCAGCCGCGTGACCGCCTGCTCGGCGGTGATGCCGAGGTCGCGCTGGAGCGCGTCGAGCATCGAGGGGGCCGGTTGTGCCGCGGACAGGGGGGCGATCCCGGCGGAGGCGGGGGAAACGGTGGCCGCCACGCAGAGAGCCGCGATGGCGGCGCCGGCAAGGAGGGAACGTTTACTCAACATAAGCACTCCTAGTGAGGGGTGCTGTCAAGGTAGTTGCCGAGGCCCGAGTGAGGAATGTGGCAAAAAATCCCTACCGCAGTGTTATGACATCGCGGCGTTATGACCGGCGTTTTCAGTGCGCAATGGGCGCCAACCACATGCGTCTTCTGCCGTGAAAGTGATGATTTCGGGCAATGTGACCTCGTAGAGGGTAAGGCGCTGACATACCCGCTTTTGCGGGTATGCGGTTTATGGGGACGCGGCTTACCGGGATATGGAGTCTTTCCGGAAGACGCGGTGGCGGGCAGATCGTTTTCCGGCGGCCGTCCCGGACGGATGGTTTTCCGTGCGGGTCGTGTACGGTCCGTCTCTCACGCGGGCCCTGGGCGGGCCGTCCCCGAGGACGGCCCGCCCGGCCCTTACCCGTCCTCTTCGTCACCGCCCGAAGAAGCCGCCGGTCTCGTCGATCACCCCGGCGGCCACGAACCCGCCGACCTGGCCGGGGGCCCCGGCGGCGGGGGCCGCCCCGCCACCTCGGCTCGCATACTCCCTCACGCGGGTCGACTCCTGACAGCGATCAGACAGGGGAGCGTCAAATCGCCGGTCCTGGGCACTCGGAACTCACGGAGATAGATTGCTGCACTCCACATATTTCACGGATCACCTACGGCCCGCCGGGTGGCCACGGCGGTCACCCCGCGCCGGGCACCGTTCGCCGGGCATCGCTTGGAGCGTTCCGTTGAGGCCGCCACAGGAGGACGCGCGTTCATGACCCACCAGCCAGCCGCAGACGGTGGACTCGAGGACGAGGAGCGGGAGCCGCTCCCTCGCCGGACCGACGCGCCCCGCTGCCCCCACACCGAGGACGACCGCCGGTGCGTCCTTCCGTCGGACCACGAGTTGGAGCACGTCTATCCGCACCGGAAGGCCGCCGCGTGAGCCGCGGGTCCCTCCTCACCCGCCCGGATCGGTGACCCGTCAGTTCCTTCCAGGTTGACTCCCGGCAGGCCCGCCCCGGCGGTTCTGCCGTTCTGTCGTGCCCCGGCCCGCTCCGGGCGGGACGGGCGGCCTACCTGACTCGCGAGCGGCCGCTCCATCTGGGCCTGCGGAACAGGTCGCGGCGTTCCAGGAGGTAGGCGAGCTTGGCTGCGGCGATCCGCACGGGCTCCTCGTGCCGGTGCCGCTTCTCGGGGACGACGCCGCTCCAGCGGTCGAGCAGACGGGCCATCTCGTCGGCGACCTCGCCGATCACGCGATAGCGGGTGCCGAAGGCGTGGAGGTCGCCGTGGACCTCGTTCACCGTGTCCTCGTCGACACCGCGGGTCAGCGGCCTGATCTTCTTGAGGATGTCGGCGTCCATGGCCGGGGTGACCGGCGCGCGCCGGGCGTCCCCCTCCGGCACCATGATGAGCGCCCGGATCCTCGCGACGGCCAGGGCCCGTTCCGGCTGCGGGGTCGAGGGGTGCTCGGCGAGGTCGAGCAGGCGCCTGAGGGTCTCCTGAGTCTTGTCGTCGAACATGGAGGCCCGTTCCGCCTTTCCCGCCTCGCGGCACACCGTACGAATGCGACCACATGCTATTCGACGGAGCGCTTCCCGGTACGGCCGCGTCCACCGGGCCACAGGCCCGCCGTACGGCAAAGAACGCCCAGATGCCCCCCTTTACGGCGAGTTCCCGGAGAAGACGGGTAGAGGGCCGCCACGTCAGGGACCCTGACGCAGGGGCGCTTCACGCTGGGGCTGGGCGCGGGGGAGAACCTCAACGAGCACGTGATCGGGCACGGCTGGCCCCCGGTCAACACCCGGCATGAGATGTTCCGCGAGGCCATCGAGATCATCATGGAGCTGTTCGAAGGGCGGTACACGAACTACCGGGGCGAGTTCTTCGACGTCGACTCGGCCAAGGTGTTCGACCTCCCGGACGATGGGGCGGGGGAGGAACTCCCGTGAGAGGGTCAGGACGGAGGGACGTGGACCTCGACCGTGCGGCCGTCGGGGTCGTGGAACAGGTGACGGCCCGGGGTCAGCGCGGTGCCGTCCAGGACGAGGCCGGGCTCCACGGCCAGCCCCAGGCGCAGGGCGCCCGTCGTCCGCCGCGCGGACGACGGGTAGATCTCGAACACGGTCCCGTCGCCGAGCACGGCGGCGTAGTGCCGGGGGCCCGTTCCGTGCTGCTCCAGCCGGAACTCCAGGCCCAGGGAGCCGTAGAAGGCACGGCAGGCCTCCAGGGCGGGGGTGTAGATCACCAGCAGGGTGGCTCTCAGGGACACGGTCCCGCCTCCTCACGTGCCTTCCGGCGCGGGCCCCGGCCCGGCGTCTCCGGGACGGGGCCCGGCGTCCGCCGGGGGCCGGTCAGATCAGGCCGAGCGCGAGCATCGCGTCGGCGACCCGCTTGAACCCGTCGATGTTGGCGCCCGCCACGTAGTTGCCCGGCATGCCGTACTCCTCGGCGGTCCGCAGGCAGCGGCCGTGGATGTCGCGCATGATCTGCTGCAGGCGGTTCTCGGAGAACTCGAAGGTCCACGAGTCGCGGCTGGCGTTCTGCTGCATCTCCAGCGCGCTGGTCGCCACCCCGCCCGCGTTGGCGGCCTTGCCGGGCCCGAAGGCCACGCCCGCCTCCTCGAAGATCCGGATTCCCTCCGGGGTCGTGGGCATGTTCGCGCCCTCGCCGATCGCCAGGCAGCCGTTGCGGACGAGCAGCTCGGCGTCGCGGCCGGTGATCTCGTTCTGGGTGGCGGAGGGCATCGCCACCTCGCACGGCACCTCCCAGACGCTCTGGCCGGGCACGAAGGTGGCGTTCCTGCCGCGGCGCTCGGCGTAGACGTCCACCCGGCGGCGCTCGACCTGCTTGACCTGCTTGAGCAGGTCGAGGTCGATGCCCTTGTCGTCGACGACGTAGCCGGAGGAGTCGGAGCAGGCGATCACGGTCCCGCCGAGCTGCTGCACCTTCTCGATCGTGTAGACGGCGACGTTGCCCGACCCGGACACCACCACGCGCCTGCCGTCGAACGACGTGCCGCGCGCCTTGAGCATCTCGTCGACGAAGAACGCGCAGCCGTACCCGGTCGCCTCGGTGCGCACCTGCGCGCCGCCGTAGCTGAGCCCCTTGCCGGTGATCACTCCGGACTCGTAGCGGTTGGTGACGCGCTTGTACTGGCCGAACAGGTAGCCGACCTCGCGCTGCCCGACCCCGATGTCACCGGCGGGGACGTCGGTGTACTCGCCGATGTGACGGTAGAGCTCGGTCATGAAGCTCTGGCAGAACCGCATGACCTCGCGCTCGGAGCGCCCCTTCGGGTCGAAGTCGGAGCCGCCCTTGCCGCCGCCGATCGGCAGGCCGGTCAGGCTGTTCTTGAAGATCTGCTCGAAGCCGAGGAACTTGACGATGCCGAGATAGACCGACGGGTGGAAACGCAGGCCGCCCTTGTAGGGGCCGAGCGCGCTGTTGAACTCGACCCGGAAGCCCCGGTTGATGTGCACCTCGCCGCGGTCGTCCTCCCACGGGACACGAAAGATGATCTGCCGCTCCGGCTCGCAGATCCGCTCGATGATCTTCGACTCGGCGTACTCCGGATGCTTGCCCAGCACCGGCCCGATGCTCTCCAGCACCTCGCGGACGGCCTGGTGGAACTCGATCTCACCCGGGTTGCGTCGCAGTACGTTCTCGTAGATCGACGAGAGTCTTTCGTGCAGCATCGAATTATCCCTACCCCTCGGTGGCCCCTCGGCGTGCGTGCCTGAGCCCACTTTAGGGGAAGTGGTCTACACCTCCTGCGGCCCGGTACCCGCTTTACGGCGAGATGGGGGCGAGCCGGAGGGGAGCCGTGTTCCGCGGACGACCGGGGATTCACCGGCGATCCGGGGGCCGGAAGAGGGGGGAGAAATCGCGGCTTATGGTGTCCTTCCTGGGCTTCTATGCCGTGCGCGAACTTGTTCCTGTCGTGTCTGTTGTGTCTGCCGTGTCCCTCGGGGACGGCGTCCCGCCGCGCCGATCGAGCGCCTGAACCCATTTGACGGCGACGGCCGCGACCTGAATCAGCTCGGTGCGCAGGGCCTCCGGCTCGTCTTCGGCGAAGGCCTCCAGCACCTCCTCCAGCAGGATGTGCCGCCAGGTGAGGCGGCCCTCCCGGAACGCGGTCCCGACCTCCTCCTTGGCCCGGTCGGCGTCGGCGGCGCGCTCCGGGCCGGTGCCGTCGCCGATGTCCTGGATTCCCCACATGGTGTCCTGGGCGACCCGTTCCCCGGCCACGTCGGCGAGCACCCTCGCCAGCGAACCGGGAACGCCGTAGTCACCGTCGGCCGTCATGTGGTCTCCTCTCCTCGGGCGCGCACGCCGCACGTCACGGTGGCGCACGCCGTACGTTAGCCGGGACGGCCGGGGGGCCGGGGACGTACGGGCGCGTCCCCGGCCCCTCCGCCGGGAGAGCCCCGAGCCCCTCCGACGGGAGCCCGGCCGCCCTCCGCTCAGGGACGCAGGACGACCTTGCCCGTGGTACGGCGGGCCAGCACGTCCTCCAGCGCGGTCGCGGCGTCCGACAGCGCGTACTCCTTCCCGGCGATCGGCCGGATCCGGCCCGCGGCGGTGAGCTCGAGCAGCTCGCTCAGCTGAGCCTTGTAGCCGCCGGGCCGTGCGAGGAGGGGCCGGATCCAGAACCCGGCCACGGAGACGTTGGACTCCAGCAGGCGTCCCACGTCGACCGGGCTCGGGTCCCGGTGAGAGGCGGTGCCGTAGCTGATCAGGCGGCCGAACTCGGCCACCGCACCGAGCGCGGCGTCGAACACCGCGCCGCCGACCGCGTCCAGCACCACGTCGGCGCGGTTGCCCAGGTTGGCCTCGATCACCCGCTCGGCGTAGCCCTCCGCCGAGCCGTCGACGGCCGCGTCCGCGCCCAGGCTCAGGGCCAGGTCGAGCTTCTCCCGGCTGGACGCCGTGGCGATCACCCTGCTCGCTCCCAGCTCCCTGGCCAGCTGGACCGCGAGGTGCCCGACGCCGCCCGCGGCCGAGTTCACCACGACGCTCTCGCCGCGCCGCAGCCGCGCCGCCGTGCCCAGCAGGTGCCAGGCGGTCAGGCCCTGGACCAGCAGCGCCAGCGCCTCGCCCGCGCCGATGTCCTCCGGCAGCTCGACGACGTCGTCCGCCTTGACCAGGGCCTTGGAGGCGTAGGCGCTTCTGGCCAGGCCCATGATCCGCCGGCCGTCCTCGGTCCGCCCCGCGACCTCGCTGCCGGGGACGAACGGCAGGTCGGGGGAGAGGTAGGTCCCCGCCACCCGCTCGGCGTCGGCGAAGTTCACCCCGGCGGCCTCGACGTCGACGAGGACCTCGTCCGGACCTGGCACCGGGTCGGGCAGTTCGACCTCGGTCAGCGTTTCCGGGCCGCCGAGACGGGTGATCTGGATGGCACGCATGAACAGCCCCTGGATTGTCGGGTTGGTTGGTCGTGCCGGTCAGCGTAGAAAGCGCCACGACAGAGAACCAGAAGACGGAGTTCATGGGACGGCGCCTCCCATGAAGAGCGTTCATATAACGTCTGCAGGGTGACCAACGAGGATCTGACGGCGAGTGAGCTACGCGTCCTGGTCGCCGTCGAGCGCGAGCGAGGGTTCTCCGCCGCCGCGACGGAACTCGGTCTCACCCAGTCGGCGGTCTCCCACGCCGTCCGCGCCGCCGAGCGCAAGATCGGAACGGTGCTGTTCCGGCGCGGCCGCAACGGGGCCCAGCCGACGGCCGCCGGAGCCGCGGCGGTCGGGCACGCCCGGCGCATCCTGCGCCTCATGGACGTCATGAAGGCCGAGACGCACGCCGCCTCCGCCGGGGAGACCACGGGGCCCATCCGGGTCGCCGCGTTCCGCAGCGCGGCCTTCCACCTGCTGCCCACCGTGCTCGCGCGCTTCGCCCGGCGTCACCCGAAGGTCACGGTGGACGTCCGGATCGTGCAGGAGGTCGGCAGGGGCATCGCGGGGGAGGTGCTCGACGGCAGGGCCGACCTGGGCATCGCCACGCTTCCCTCCAGGGTGGGCGGCCTGGTCGAACGGGACCTGTTCGCCGAGCCGTACGTGCTGGCCTATCCGGCCGGGCACCCCGAGCCGCGCAGCCTGCCGATGATCGACTGGCACGAGAACTGCTCGGCGGAGACCAGGCTCTGGCTGGCCCGCCAGGCGTGGATCCCGCCGGGCGACATCCAGGTCGAGGACGACGGGGTCGTGGTCTCGATGGTCGGCTACGGCCTGGGCGCCGCGATCGTCCCGCGGCTCACCCTCGCCGACACGCCGCCCAAGGTCGCGATGGAGGCGCTCGACGCCGACCCGCCGATGCGGCACGTCGGTTACGTCATCACCTCCGAGATGCTGAGCTCCGCCGTCGTCCGCGACCTGGTCGGCGAGCTGCGGGCCTACTGCGCCAAGCGGTTCGCCGCGGCCGGCTGAGCCTCAGCGCCTGGGCGAGGGCCAGGGGTTGGGGCGGCAGCCGTACAGCGACTTGGTCTGCTGGAGCATGACCGGGGCGCGCCTGCCGCGCCCGGGGCACTGCTCGTGGCCGTGGCCGAGCCCGTGGCCGACCTCGTGGTTGATGACGTACTCGCGGTAGGAGGCGACGTCGCGGCCGTACCCCCGGACGCCCGCGTTCCACCGTTTGGCGTTGATGACCGCGCGTCCGTGGTTCCAGCACGACAGCGCGCCGAAGGTGACCAGCGGCCTGCAGCGCTGGTCGGTCAGCGCCGGGCTGGACAGCGAGACCCTGATCTTCACCGGCCCCCGGCTCACCCGCTGGAACCGGAAACCCCAGCTGCGCCGGTCGTTGAGGGTCCGGTGCACCTCGTCGGCGAACGCGCGCCCGTCGAACGGCAGCCCGCGCTCGACCTCGACGAGATAGCGGATCACCTTGCCGCTCCTGCGGTCGAGGGGTGGCGCCGCCTCGCCCGCGACGACGGCGTAGGCACCACTGGCCGAGGTGGGCACCGAGACCCTCTGCGGCTGCCGCCGTCCGTTGGCGAGGAGGAACGTCCGCTGCCGTCCGGTCTGCTCTCCCGTCTCCCGCGGCGGTCCGGTCGGCACGGGCGGCGGGGTCGGCGTCGCGAGGGCTTCGGGAAGTCCGGTGGCGGGAGGGGCGGGCGGTACGGGCTCGTCGGGGTCGGGCACCGGGTGACCGGTCAGCACGGCGCCGCCCCCCACCACGAGCGTGGCTGAGATACTGGCGGCAAGAAGCCACAAAAACGGCTTACGATCACTAAGCCTGATGTTCCTCGACATAGGCCGTAAACCTTATTATCTATCGCCACTGTCGATCATCCTGAGGAGGAGTCGACCGCCGGGCGGTTCCGCGGCGGCCCGGTGGCGCGCCCGCGGCCGCCTCTCGCGCCCTCCGCGAGGCGCGGGCCGAGATGAACCGGCCCCGGTTCGAGCACGCGCTCCCGGGCGCCGCCGCCGGGATCGCCGGCCGAGACGCGGTGCTGCCGAACGGTGGTTCACCGCATTTCTATTTGTTGCACTTTTAGTGCCATATGTTTCTGCATATTGGGATATGTCATTTCAGTGGGGTGGGCTTCCGTGGCCGGCGCGCGCCGGCCTTTCACCGGCCCCGGGATTTCTCCGCCGAACGAGTGATTTTCCGCGGTCCGTTCCACGCGTAATGTGTTTTCGCGGGTTCCGGATCCGGAGCGGGAGTCCCTCCCGGTTTCGCCCGTCGCGCGGCACTCCGCCGCGCTGAGGGGCGGATCTCCGCGCGCCGCCGACAGGGTGATCGAATTGACGCGGAGGCGGTGGGCGGAAGGGGATATCGGCCGCCGTGGCGTCGCGGCGGAATGCCGTTCCCCCGAAAGGTCCCCGCGATATTTCTTCCGGCGGCGTCGAGAGCCGCGCCGGCCGACCGCGGACGCTGCGCCCCCGCAGGCCCCACTGGTGCAGCGGATCGTCGGGGATCGGCTCCTTCCTGATCCGCTACTGGAAGGTCACGGGCGACCCGGAGTCGTTCTCACTCGCCGTCAAGGCCGCGACCGCGGTCCACCGCGTCCGCTGGCAGCTGGGCTCGGTGCCGTGCCACGGTCTGCCGGGAGAGGGCCGGTTCCCTCTCGACATGGCCGACTTCACCGCCGACGACCGCTATCACCGGTGGGCGCGGGACCTGGCCCGCTGCCTGGAGGCGAGAGCGGTCACCCGCTCGGGCGGGCTGCTGGTGCCCGACCCGGTGAACGCCCGGGTGAACGCCCCGGTCACGGCACGCTAGCCGCCGACGGCCCAGCCGTGGACCCTGCTCAGGGTGGCGGCGACGCGGGCGAAACGTTCGGGGTCCAGGACCGCCCCCTCACGCCTGATGTCGTCCTCGTCGAGCTCGAAGACGCGGTCCAGGCGCAGGTAGGAAACCCGGTTCTCCCGGTCCCAGCGGCCCGGGCCGAGCTCCAGCCACTCGCTCGGATCGTCGTCGTGGCCGTGGCTGGACAGCATCATCGCCAGGAGCCTGCGCCGGTGCCTGCCGACGACCAGCAGCGGCCGGTCCTTGCCCCTGGCCGGGTCCTCCTCGTAGGGGACCCAGGCCCAGACGATCTCACCGGGGTCGGCGAGCCCGTCCAGGTCGGGGGAGTAGTCGAGGGAGGCCGAGCGGCCCACATCGTGGACCTCCCGGACCGCGCCGCGGGCCGGCCGGGGGTCTTCACCGAGATCACGCACACGAGCACCCTAGCGGGCCCGGCGCCCGGCCTCGGTCGCGGCGTCAGTCCAGCATGCGGGCGAAGGCGTCCGGGGTGACGATCGGGATGCCGTAGTCGCGGGCCTTGCGGGCCTTGGTGGACAGGCTGTCCGGGTCGGCCGCGACCAGGAGCCGGACCCGCTTGGTGATGTAACCGTGCGGGACGTACCCCGCCTGCCGGGCACGCCATTCCCATTCGTCGCGGGAACCGTCCATCTCGCCGGTGAAGACGACCAGGTCACCCGCCGTCAGGCGGAAACGGGGGAAGTCCGGCGGGGCCGTGGCCGCGTCCGCCAGCGCGCCGTCGGTGGACTCCGCCGACAGGCCGAGCAGGGTGGCCACGAGATCCAGCTCGTGCCTGCCGTCCTCGGTGAGAGGACCGTCCGCCAGAGCGGCCCCGGCCAGGCAGGTGAGGTAGCCGAGATGGAGCCGGAGCACGTCCGCCCGCCCGAGCCCGAGTGCCGAGGCGAGCCCGACCAGGGCGTCCGCCTCGGCCGCCGAGACGTGGTGGTCGAGGAGTGCCTGGTCGAGCAGGGCCAGATAGGCGGACGCCCGCTCCGGCCCGGGGGGCCGGCCCGGCCGGTCGGCGATCCTGGCCAGGAAGTGCGGGTCGCGCCGGGCGGCGACGCCCCGCCGTACCGCCGCCGCGTCCGAGCCGGTGAACACCGGCCAGGAGAGCGGGCCGGTCGTCTCCAGTAACGGTTTCCAGGGCGGGCGGCGGCCGGCCAGGTCCAGGTAGTGGCGGAGCAGGCCGGCGGCGGCACGGGCGTCGACCAGGGCGTCGTGGTGCCCGTTCAGGGGGATCCCGGCCCGGGCGCAGCAGTCGGCCAGGTTTCTCGGTGCCCCGGGCAGGAACTCGGCGGACCAGGCCATCGTGCAGACCCCGGCCGTGTGGTCGAGCGGGGTCTCCACCCCCATCCGGCCGAACTCGTGGGAGACGAAGCGGACGTCGAAGGGGAGGTTGTGGGCGGCGACCACCCGTCCGTCGAGCCGTTCCGCGATGCTGCCCGCGACCTCCTCGAACAGCGGGGCGTGCCGGATGTCGGCCGCGGTGACGCCGTGGATGTGCTGCGGTCCCAGGTCGCGCTCGGGGTTGATCAGGGTGCTCCACTCGCCGGTGACCTCACCGGCGAGGTCGAGGTGGACGATCCCGATCTCGATCACGCGGTCGTTCCACGAGGGCCGCAGGCCGGTCGTCTCGACGTCGATGACCGCGTATCCGTGCGGCCGGCCCGTTCCGGGCATCGCCCTCCTTCGGACTGGAGCCGTTCCGGAACAGGGGATACCACACTACGGGTCTGGACCCGGCGTTTCACCATGGTGTCCGGCCGCGGGGCCGGATGCCGGGGCGCCGGGGGAGCCGGGGGAGTCGCCCGGGGTCCGGATCCGAGCCCGAGCTCGGATCCGGACTCGGGTCAGCCGCTCTTGCGGCGGAAGGAACGCTTGCCCCCGACCGGACCGTGGGAGCCGTGGATCTTCGCGGAGCCCCTTCCGGGGCCACCGGCGGCCGAGTCCGTCTGGGCGAGTTTCTTGCGTTCCAGCGCCTCGCGGAACTTGCGCTTCAGTTCGTCGTCGGAGTTCTCGGAACTCTCGGGTTCCGGCGTGACGTCGGACATGCGGACCTCCTGAGTCTGGACGGGCAGTTCAGTTTCGGCCAACCGGATCATCATCCTCTCATGTCTCAAATGAGGGGTGGTTGGCGGCGAACGTGAAAGACCCTTGTTCAGGCAGGGTATCTCCGCCACGGGAGCGCCGGGCGGGACCGGGCGCACGGGGTGGGACGGGAGAGCGGCGGGCCGCCCCCGCTCCGGGGGCGGCCGGTCAGTGCAGTCCCAGGGCCATCAACACCAGCAGGCCCGCCAGGTGACCGATCACGACGAACACGATGACGAAGATGAAGATGAACTTCGCGGGCCCGTGCTCGAAGTACTTGCCCTCGCGGAGCGAGGGACGCTGGGCCTGGCGTTCGGCGATCCGCTCCTCGATCGGCTTGCCGTGAAACATGGGACTCCTTATTGCCGGCCGATTGCTTGGCGCCACAATAGTTTGTGTACCAAATATCGTACTATGGCGGTCGGGAGGTGCTGTGAGTGACATGACCGATGCCCTGAGCCTGGACCGGCAGGTGTGTTTCGCCCTGGCTGTCGCCGCGCGCGGTGTCATCGGCGTCTACCGGCCGCTGCTGCAGCCGATGGGGCTGACCCACCCCCAGTACCTGGTGATGCTCGTCCTGTGGGAGCGGGCGCCGCGGTCGGTGAAGGAGCTGAGCAAGCTACTGAGACTCGACCCCGGTACGCTGTCACCGCTCCTCAAGCGTCTTGAGGCGATCGGCTACATCCGGCGGCAGCGGGACAGCCAGGACGAGCGCGTCCTGGCGGTGACGCTCAGCCGGGAGGGCCGGGAGCTGAGGAGCGAAGCTGAGAGGATTCCGTCATCCGTGGTCGAACACCTGGGTATGGACCTGGAGGAGCTGCAGGAGCTTCACCGGTCGCTGACCCGCGTGATCGCCGCGGCGGACGGAGCACATCACTGACCGAAGAGAACAGGAAAGGCTCATGGCTGGAAGCCACGGAGGAAGCCCCAAGTCTTGGCTTGCGGTGATCATCATTCTGATCGGGTTCGCCATCGGCGGCGTGGCCCTGTGCATCGGCCCCAACTGGGCGCTGTTCTGGGGCGGGGCCGGAGTCATCGCGGTCGGCGGTGTGGTCGCCCTGGTGGTCGACATCTTCTCCGACGTGATCGTGGACGCCCCCCGGGTGCCGCTGGACCAGGGCAACTGACCGCGTCGCCGATCACTGCTCCGGCAGGGCTTCCTCGACGGAGGGGAAGAGCTCGAAGGCGGCACGCAGGCCCGTGATGGCCAGGATGCGCTCCAGCGTGCCGTGGACCCCGACGAGCACCAGGCGGCTGCCCAGGGCACTGCTCCTCCGGAGATTCGCGACCAGTTCCGAGACCCCGGTCGAGTCGCAGAACGTGAGCGCCGTGACATCGATGACCACGGTCGGCGGGGGGCCGGTTTCCCAGATCTTGGTCATCTCGTCGCGGAGGACGGGAGCGTGACAGTAGTCGAGCTCCCCGCTCACCTCGACGACGCATGCCGTACCGAGCCTGCTCGATGAGACCGTGAAAAAAGCCATGATCCGCTCCTCCGCCCGCGGGTCGCAGGGCGGGCTGCCTCTGTCCTACCAGTTCTGGAACGCCGATGAGACGCCGATGGGCGCGGAGGGCGGGCTGAGCCGATCACGGTCCCCGCGGCCCCGCGGTACGAAGACCCGCCGGCCGGGGCCGGGCGGATCGGCCGACCACCCTCCGGCGCCACGGGACGGGGCGGCGGGCCCGGGGCGGGATACCGCCGGAAGATGCGCATAACGGTGACGGTGAGTCACCGAATGGGTTCTCATGGTTACTTGACCGGAGTTTTCCCGTCGAGGCCAGGGGAGGCCGAGCGCCCATGTCCCGAGATCGAACCCGTTACCTGTACGTCGCCGTCATTGTGGCGGTGATCGCCGGTGTCGTCGTCGGCCTCGTCGCCCCCGGAGCCGGCCGGGCGCTCAAGCCGCTGGGCACCGCCTTCATCGCGCTCGTCAAGATGATGATCGGCCCGATCGTCTTCTGCACCATCGTGCTCGGTGTCGGATCGGTCGCCAGAGCGGCGAAGGTGGGCAGAATCGGCGGCCTGGCACTGGGCTACTTCCTGGTCATGTCGACCGTCGCGCTGGCCGTGGGCCTCGTCGTGGGCAATTTGATCGACCCGGGGCACGGCCTCCACCTCGCCGGCGGGCCGCACGGGAGCGCCGCGATCGGGGCCGCCGGAGGCGCGAAGGACACGGTCACCTTCCTGCTCGGCGTCATCCCGGCCACGCTGGTCTCCGCGTTCACTGAGGGGCAGGTGCTGCAGACCCTGCTGGTCGCCCTGCTGACCGGATTCGCCCTGCAGGCCATGGGGGAGCGGGGCGCCCCCCTGCTGGCCGGCGTCGGTCACGTGCAGCGGCTGATCTTCCGTATCCTCGCCATGGTCATGTGGACCGCTCCCCTGGGCACCTTCGGCGCGCTGGCCGCGGTGGTCGGCGAGACCGGCGTGGAGGCGCTCAAGGGCCTCGCCGTCATCATGCTCGCCTTCTACGCGACCTGCCTGGCGTTCGTGCTGGCCGTGCTGGGGCCATTGCTCTGGCTGGTCACCCGGGTCGGCCTGCTGTCACTGCTGCGCTATCTCGGCGGGGAGATCCTGCTGGTCCTGGCCACCTCCTCCTCCGAGCCCGTACTGCCCCGGCTGATCGCCAAGATGGAGCACCTCGGGGTGAGCCGCGCCGTCGTCGGTGTCACCGTGCCGACCGGATACTCCTTCAACCTCGACGGCACCGCCATCTATCTGACGATGGCCACCCTGTTCGTCGCCACCGCGACCGGCACGCCTCTCTCACCCGGCGAGCAGGCCTCCCTGCTCGTCTTCATGATCATCGCTTCGAAGGGGGCCGCCGGGGTCACCGGTGCCGGGCTGGCCACCCTCACGGGCGGCCTGCAGGCCCATCGTCCCGACCTGGTCGACGGCGTCGGGCTGATCGTCGGCATCGACCGCTTCATGTCCGAGGCGCGGGCGTTGACCAACTTCGCGGGCAACGCGGTCGCCACCGTCCTGATCGGCGCCTGGACCGGCGGCCTCGACCGGGAACGCGCGGCCGGGGTGCTGTCGGGGCGGATCCCGTTCGACGAGACAGCCTTCCAGGACACCCCTCTGCCGGGGAACCGGCCGGAGGGGCCGTCGGAGGACCGGCCCGACCCGGCGATGTCACCGGCCTGACCCCGGTCCCAGCCAGGCCAGGGCCGCCGCGGTCATCGCGGTCACGCCGGTCGAGAGAGTCGGCTCGACGACCGGGGCGAAGGTGGGGGAGTGGTTGGAGGGGATGTCGTCCGCGACCCTTCCTGCGGTCACCGCGGCCCGGTAGACGTCGGGGTCTCAGGCCGATGCGCGCAGGAAACGCAGGCGTGTGGCCAGGAGGGGGAGATCGACGCCGAGGCGGCGCAGGATCGAGACCGAGGTGTTCGAGCCGTCGGCCAGCAGGCCTCTCAGCAGGTCCTCCTCCGTCACCTCGGGTCCCGCGCCGTGCCAGTGCACGGCGACCTCGACGGCCTTTCTCGCCCGGCCGGTGAGCGGGAGGTCGCCGACGGGGCCGGTGAGCACCACGTGCAGCGGGCGCAGGCGGGAACGGCGTAGCCGCCACGCCGCCGGGTCGTCGCGGCGGACGGGCATCCGGCGGCGGATCTCCTCCAGGTCGACTCCCAGGGTGGCCAGCAGTTCGCGATCGTTCCCAGAAGGCCCGATTTGGGCCAGAACGGCGTCCGCCGTCACCTCGAAGCCCGTGACCGGCCACGACTCGGCCAGAGCGAGCAGCAGCATGTCCTCGTCGAGGGCGGCGCGGCCGTTGTCGAGCGACAGCAGGGCCGCCCGCACCATGACCCGCCGGGCCTCCGGGGTGAATCCGGTGAACATCCTCATCTCCCGTCGTCGATGATCCGGTGCGCGTGTTTCCGGTGCGCCGTCTGCCGTTTCACGCCCAGCGCCGCCGCGATCGTCTCCCACGACGCCCCCCGGATCCGGGCGTTGGCGACGTGTGCCGCCTCAAGCTCCTCCAGCAGCCGCCGCAGGGCCGCGACCGCGGTCAGCGCGGTCACCGGGTCCTCCCCGTCGGCGGCCCGGGCCAGCTCGGTTACCGATGCCATGGTGTCAGCTTATGCTGACACCATCTGTTTGTCAGCATAAGCTGACGCATTTGTTCTCGGAAGGGCGGGAGACGCGGGGACGCGGGGGGCGTCTTTCCCCGGCCGCCCGGCCGCCCGGCCGCCCGGCCGCCCGGCCGCCCGGCCGCCCGGCCGCCCGGCCGCCCGGCCGCCCGGCCGCCCGGCCGCCCGGCCGCCGGGCGCGCGGCGAGCGGGCGGCGCCTCCGAGACGCTAACGTTCGAGGATGGACAAGATCTTCACCGTCGAGGAGGCACGGGCGCTGCTGCCCGCGCTGCTGGAGCGGGCCGACGAGTTCGTGAGCCTGCGCGGCGACCTGGCCGAGCTCGCCCAGGACCTCCGCGAGCACGGGAGATCCGACCGCGGCGGCCTGCCCGAGGCGAAGGCGCTGGAGGCGCGCCTGGACGAGATCCTCGGCTGGTTCGAGACGCAGGGCATCGAGATCAAGGGGATCGCGCCCCTGCTGGCCGACTTCCCCGCGGTGCTCGACGGGGTTTCCGTACGGCTGTGCTGGCTCGAGGGAGACCGCGAGCTGGCCTGGTACCACCGCTCGGACACCGGGTTCGCCGGTCGCCGTCCCCTCGATTCCCCCGGCCGTGACTGAGCGCCCGGCCCGCCGTACGGCGCGCCGGGGAGAGGAGCCCCCATGATCACCGCCGACGACGTGCGCCGCGTGGCCATGGCGCTGCCCAGGACCGAGGAGAGACTCGTCCGGGACCGGGTGACGTTCCGCGTCGGCAGGATCGTCTACGCCGCGATCTCCCCCGACGAGACCTCGATGGGGTTCGCCTTCCCCAAGGAGGAGCGGGCCGCGCTGATCGCGGCCGAGCCGGAGAGGTTCCACATGCCCCGGCCCTCGGACGAGCGATACAACTGGGTGCGGGTGTGGCTGGGCGCGGTCGACGAGCCCGAGATGCGCGAGCTCGTCGAGGACGCGTGGCGGATGGCCGTGCCCAAGAGGGTCGCGGCCGCCCATTTCGGTGAGTCCGGGGTCACGAGGTCCCGCTGAGATAGACCTGCTTGGCCAGCGTGGTCGTCTGGGCGGTGGAACGGCTCCAGGTGGTCCCCGAGGGGTGCGCGGTGAGCAGGACCATGATCCAGCGCTCCCCCGGGCCGACGAGCCCGGTGGTGTGGAGCACCGGATGGCCGAGGTCGGGGACCGGGCCCGCGGCCACGACGGACGCCGAGCCGCTCCGGGCCGGGGCGGCGGGCGCGGGGACGCCCTGGCCTGCCGGGGGAGTGGCGGCCTGCTCCGGGGCGTCGGGGACGGATCCGGAGGCGGGTCCGGAGGGGGCGGCCGTCGGCCTGCACCGGGCCGGGGGCGTCGAGCCGTACCCCGACCAGCCCTGCTTGACCGCCCACGGGCGGGGGACCGCGCGGGGGATGCCGAAGAACTGGTCGAAGCCGTCCGAGCCGCACTGCCCGGCGTTGCGCAGGTGGCCCAGGACGAGGTCGCGAACCCTGGGGGAGGCGCGGTCGAGCAGGTAGCGGTAGGTCAGCGCGATGTCGGCCGCGCTGATCGAGGTGTAGCCCCAGAAGCCGGGTTTGTCGGCGGGCGGGGGAGCGGTGTCGGTCAGCCGCAGCCTGCGCACCGTCCGTTCGACGATCCTGCCCCGGCCGCCCCGGGTCCAGAAGGAGGTGGCGGCGTCGTCGTCGCTGACCCGCAGCATCTTCCCGAGCAGGGCGAGGTCGTCGCGGGGAACGCTCGGGTGTGACTCCAGATAGTCGATCGCGATCATGATCTTCACCACCGACGCCGACCGGAACCTCCGGTGCGCGTCGCGCTGGGAGGTGATCCTGCCCGTCTGCCGGTCGAGGACCACGTATCCGGCCTTCACCCCGGCCGGGACGTACGGCCTGGCGGGAGCGGAGGCGGCCGAGGCGGCGGGGCCGGTGGCGGCCAGGAGGGGAAGGGCCGCGGCGATGAGTGTCAGGAGACGGGTCACCCTCGAATGCCTACCAGATTCCGGTGTCAGGGGGCGTCCGATGACGCTTCCGGGGCCCGGGATTCGGAAAGGGATTAACCTCCGCCACATATGCAACTAAACATGTAGGAATTACGGGTTTTGGTGCTATCGTCATGACATGTCGGCAGCTCATCTCCATCTCGCCGTCGCCCTCGACGGCGCAGGATGGCATCCGGCGGCCTGGCGCGATCCCGCCGCCTCCCCGAAAGACCTGTTCACCGCCGCCTACTGGGCCGGGCTGGTGGCCGAGGCCGAGCACGGCCTGCTCGACTTCGTCACCATCGAGGACACCCTGGCCCTGCAGACGACGCGCCTGGACGGCCCGGACGGCCGCACCGACCAGGTGCGCGGCCGCTTCGACGCCGTTCTCCTGGCATCCCGAATCGCCCCGCTGACCCGGCGGATCGGCTTGGTGCCCACGGCCACGACCACCCACACCGAGCCCTTCCACATCGCCAGCGCCCTGGCCACCCTCGACCACGTCAGCGGCGGCCGCGCCGGATGGCGCGTGCAGCTGTCGGGACGGCGCAGCGAGGCAGCCCACTTCGGCCGCCGCGAGGTCCCCGAGCTCGGCCCCGCCCAGGCCGTCGCGCTGGAGGACCACCCCATCTACCACGAGCTGTTCGGCGAGGCGGGGGACGTCGTCGAGGTGGTGCGCCGCCTCTGGGACAGCTGGGAGGACGACGCGGTGATCCGCGACGTGGCCACCGGCCGCTTCGTCGACCGCGACAAGCTCCACTACGTCGACTTCGAAGGACCCCACTTCAGCGTCAGGGGCCCCTCGATCGTCCCGCGACCGCCGCAGGGACAGCCGCTGGTCACCGCGCTGGCGCACTCGCGGCTGCCGTACGAGTTCGCCGCCCGCGGCGTCGACGTGGAGTACATCACGCCGCACGACGCCGATCGGGCGCACGCCATCGTGGCGGAGATCCGCGAGATCGGCGGCGTACGGCCGAAGGTCTTCGCCGACCTGGTCGTCTTCCTGGACGAGACCGCCCAGGCAGCACGCGACCGCAGATCCCGGCTCGACGAGCTCGACGGGGCGGCGTACGCCTCCGACGCCCTGATCTTCGCGGGCACGCCGGAGCAGCTCGCCGACCTGCTCCTCGACTGGCGGGGAGCGGGCATCGAGGGCTACCGGCTGCGCCCGGCCGTACTGCCGGCGGACCTGACGGCGATCACCCGCGGCCTGGTACCCGAACTGCGCCGCCGCGGCGCCTTCCGCGGCGCGTACGAGGCGGACACGCTCCGCGGACACCTCGGGCTGCCCCGCCCCACCAGCCGCTACGCAGGGAGCAGACGATGAAGCAGGTCATCCTCGCGGCACACTTCCCGGGCGTGAACAACCAGACGGTCTGGAGCGATCCAGCCGCGGGCAGCCAGATCGACTTCTCCTCCTTCGTCCACCTCGCGCGGACCGCCGAACGCGGCCGGTTCGACTTCTTCTTCCTCGCCGACGGCCAGCGGCTGCGCGAGCAGCGCGGCAGGATCCACGATCTCGACGTGGTGGGCCGTCCCGACTCCCTCACCGTGCTCGCGGGCCTGGCGGCCGTCACCGACCACCTGGGGCTGGCCGGAACGATCAACGCCACCTTCAACGAGCCGTACGACCTCGCCCGCAGGCTCGCCACCCTCGATCACCTGTCCGGCGGCCGGGCCGGCTGGAACGTGGTCACCTCCTCCGACGCCTTCACCGGGGAGAACTTCCGCAGAGGCGGCTACCTGGACCACTCCCGGCGCTACGAGCGCGCCGAGGAGTTCGTGCGGACCGTGCGCGAGCTGTGGGACTCCTGGAAGGCCGAGGACCTCGTCGCCGACCCCGCCGGGGGAACGTTCTCCGCCGGGGACGCGGGAGCGTTCGCCCACCACGGCGCCTTCTTCGACATCGAGGGCCGTTTCAACGTACCGCGCAGCCCCCAGGGCCACCCGCTGACCATCCAGGCGGGCGACTCCGGCGAGGGCCGGGAGTTCGCCGCCGCCCACGCCGACGCGATCTTCTCCAGGCACGGCAGGCTGGAGGACGGGCAGGCGTTCTACCGCGACGTCAAGGCCAGGGCCGTCGCGCACGGCAGGTCGCCCGACTCGCTGAAGATCCTTCCCGGCGTCACGTTCGCGCTCGGCGACACCGACGCCGAGGCCCAGGAGAACGCCGACCACATCCGCAGGCAGCAGGTCAGCCCGCAGACCGCGATCCTGCTGCTGGAGCAGGTCTGGAACCGCGACCTGTCCTCCTACGACCCGGAGGGGCCGCTGCCGGAGATCGACCCCCTCGTCTCCGACGACTCCATCTCCAAGGGCCGCACCCGCCTGACTCACGACCCGCTGGAGACGGCGGCACGGTGGCGGGCGCTGGCCGAGGAGAAGCGGCTCGGCATCCGCGACCTGATCATCGAGGTCACCGGCAGGCAGTCCTTCATCGGCTCGCCCGCACGGGTGGCCGAGGAGATCAACACGTTCGTGCAGGGCGACGCCTCCGACGGCTTCATCCTGGTACCGCACCTGACGCCCGCAGGGCTGGACGAGTTCGTCGACAAGGTCGTCCCGCTGCTGCAGGAACGCGGGGTTCTGCGCACCGAGTACGAGACGACGACCCTCCGAGGCCACCTCGGTCTGGAGGACGTGTGAAGTTCCTGGCCATCACCCTGATCGTGCACGGCCCCAACCCGGTCACCGGCGAGCTGAAGTCCACCCACGCGCGCCTGCGCGAGGTGGTGGACAACGCCGTTCTCGCCGAGGAACTCGGCTTCGACGGCTTCGGCGTCGGCGAGCGGCACGAGCGTCCCTTCATCTCCTCCTCGCCGCCGGTCGTACTGAGCCACATCGCGGCCAGAACGTCCAGGATCAGGCTGTTCACCGCCGTCACCACGCTCAGCCTGCTCGACCCGGTCAGGGCCTTCGAGGACTACGCCACCCTCGACCACCTCTCGGACGGCCGCCTCGAACTGATCATCGGCAAGGGCAACGGCGCCGCGCAGGCCCAGCTCTTCCACGTGACGGCCGAGGACCAGTGGGACCGCAACCGCGAGGGCTACGAGCTGTTCCGCCGCCTGTGGCGGGAGGACAAGGTGACCTGGTCCGGTAGGTTCCGGCCCTCCCTCACCGAGGCCGAGACCTGGCCGCGCCCGCTGCAGCGGCCGATCCGCGTCTGGCACGGCAGCGCGACCAGCGAGGAGTCCGTCGACCTCGCCGCGCGGTACGGCGATCCGCTCTTCTCCGCCAACGTCACCAACCCGGTCGAGCCCTACGCCGAACTGGTCCGTCACTACCGGGAACGCTGGGAGTTCTACGGTCACGACCCCGACGGCGCCCTCGTCGGCGCCGGCAGCGCGGGCTTCTACGCGGCCAGGAACTCCCAGGACGCGATCGAGACCTACCGGCCGATCTTCGACGCCAGGATCGCGCTGTTCAAGAGAGCCGGCGTCGACCCGGTCTTCCACACGCTGGAGGACGCCGTCGAGCGCAGCTCGATCCTGGTCGGCAGTCCCCAGCAGATCGTCGACAAGATCCACCGCTACCACGAACGGCTCGGGCACGAGGTCATGCACCTGTCCGCCGACGCCGACGGCCTGACGGACAAGCAGCACCGGGCCAGCCTCGAACTCTTCCAGAGCGACGTCGCCCCCGTGCTGCGCGAGGAAATCCCCAGCAGGCCCTTCCCCTCGCACGGAAGCCCGCAGCACGAAAGGCAGCCATGACGACCCCACTGTCCATCCTCGACCTGTCCCCCGTTCTCTCGGGCGGCACGACCGGCGACGCGCTGCGCAACACCCTGGACCTGGCCAGGCGCGCCGAGGAGTTCGGGTACCGCCGCTACTGGCTGGCCGAGCACCACTTCGCCGCGGGCGTGGCCAGCGCGGCGCCCGCCGTGCTCATCGCCCTGGTGGCCGCCGCGACCAGCACGATCAGGGTCGGCGCCGGTGCCGTTCAGCTCGGCCACCAGACGGCACTGGCGGCGGTCGAGCAGTTCGGCCTGATCGACGCGCTGTATCCGGGCCGGATCGACCTCGGTCTCGGCCGCTCCGGCCAGCGCAGGACGGAACTCCTGACCGAGGCGAAGACGCCCGCGCCGCCCAAGCCCGCCAGGATCGTGGACGGGCTGCTCATCCCCGAGCCGTTCTCCTTCGCGGCGATCGCGGCCTCCCCGCTCTTCGCGCTGTACGGCTCGCTGCTGCAGCAGCCCGGCGCGCGCAGCCCCGACTTCGCCGACCAGGTGGACGACATCGTCGCCCTGCTCGCCGGGACCTACCGGTCGGCGGACGGGCTGGCGGCGCACGCCGTACCTGGGGAGGGCGCGGACGTGGAGCTGTGGATCCTGGGCAGCAGCGGCGGTCAGAGCGCGCAGGTGGCGGGGGAGCGCGGCCTGCCCTTCGCGGCGAACTACCACGTCAGCCCGGCCACGGTGCTGGAGGCGGCCGAGGCCTATCGGGAGGCGTTCAAGCCCTCGGAGACCCTGTCCGCGCCCCATCTGATCGTCTCCGCCGACGTGGTCGTGGCCGAGGACGATGAGACGGCGCGGGAGCTGGCCTCGCCGTACGGGCTGTGGGTGCGGAGCATCCGCAGCGGCGCCGGCGCGATCCCGTTCCCGTCGCCGGGGGAGGCCGCGGCCCACGAATGGACCGAGGCGGACCGCGCCCTGGTCGCCGACCGGGTGGCGACCCAGTTCGTCGGCTCGCCGCGGACCGTCGCGGAGAGGCTGCGGGTCCTGCGTGACGTCACCGGCGCCGACGAACTGCTCGTGACCACCATCACCCACGACCACGCCGACCGGGTCCGCTCCTACGAGCTGCTGGCCGGACACTGGGCGGCGTCCGCCGGATGATCCGGCGGCGGAGCCAGGGGGGCCGGTGGCCCGCGCGGTGGCCGTGACCCCGGTGGCGGCCCCCAGGAGCCGCCACCGAAGCCACCGGCGAAGTCGTTGCCGGGGCCGCCGTTCCACCGCGGCGGCCGTCACCGCTCACGGCTCGCGCTCGCCATCCCGGCGCTGGCGCGCGCGTGCCGGTGGGGCCACCGCCGTGGCCGGGGCTCAGCCGAAGAAGTCCGTCAGGTGCCTGATCACCGCCGCGGGCTGTTCCTCGACGAAGTAGTGGCCGGTGTCGTCCACCTGGGCGAGGCGGACGTCGGTCCCCTGGGTGGGCAGGACCTGGCTCATGCGCCCGTAGAAGGCGTCGTGGGCCAGCCCGAGCATCGGGGCGGTCACCTTTCCGTAGGTCTTGTAGTCCTCGATGTCCTGGCCGAAGGTCTGGTACCAGCCGTTGCCTCCGCGAACGGCGTCCGGATACGAATAGGCCTGGGCGTAAACGGCCCGGTCGCGGTCGCCGATCGCCGTTTTGTTAACCAGCAGATAATCAAACATCCAGTCGACCAGAAATCGGGACCGGCCGGAAACGAGCTGCTCGGGAAGACCGTGCACCTGGTTGAACGCGAACCACCAGGGAAAGAACGGCTGGCCGGGTTGGGGAAGCATGCGGAACTCGTAGTAGGCCGTGTCCGGATGGGTCACATCCAGCAGCGCGACCTTCTTGACGGCATCGGGGTGGTTGACGGCGAAACTGAAGGCGATCATGGAGCCGACGTCGTGCCCGGCGATGTTGACCTTGTCGTATCCGAGCCTGCGCACCAGCCCGCGGATGTCCTGCGCCATCGTCTTCTTGTCGTATCCGGTCGCGGGCTTGTCCGAGCCGCCCATGCCGCGCAGGTCGACGGCGATCACCCGGTAGCGGGCCGCCAGCGCGGGCATGACCTTGCGATACTCCCACCACGTCTCCGGCCAGCCGGGCAGCAGGATCAACGGCTCCCCCCGGCCCCCGGCCACGTAGTGCAGCCGGATCCCGTTGACCTCGGCCTGGTTGCTGGTGAAACCTCCCGCCAGGGAACGCGCCAGTTCCGCGTTGGACGGAACCGCGCCCGTGACGGCCCGGTCGTCGGCCGCGGCGGGCGAGGCGGCGCCGCCCGTCGCGGCCAGTGCGATCGCTCCCGCACCTAGTGTGATCGCGTTGCGTCTGCCTATTGACACGTCAGGCAATCCTCTCCTCGACCATCTGATGGATCCCCGATTTCGGATGGAGCCGATCCGGCCGGCCCTTTTCCGGTTGAGCGTTCGGGTAGAGCATCTCTTATTCGTCCGAGGCGAGCATTACCAATTCACTATATTGTCCCAGTCGATTATCGGAAATATCCGGATAAATACGGGTGTTTCATGTCAGCCGATGCGGACAGGGGCGGAGCCGGGACGTCCGGCGCGAAGCCGGATTCAGCCCCACCGACCTCACCGACCCCATCGGCCACGCTGGTACCCACCGATCCCACCGATCCCACCGATCCCACCGATTACGCCGGCCGGGCCGCGAAGCGGTCCATGGCCGCGATGAGGGCCTCGCCCGTGTCGATGTGACGGGTGCCGTGTCCCGCCTTGTCGATGAGGATCAGCGTCGAATCGGGCCACGCCCGTGACAGGTGCCAGGCGAAGTCCGGCGGTCCGCTGATGTCGAGGCGGCCGTGGACCAGCACGCCCGGGATGCCGGCGAGCTTTCCCGCGTCGCGCAGGAGCGCGCCGTCCTCCAGCCACGCGGCGTGCCGCCAGTAGTGGGTGACCAGGCGGGCGAAGACCATGCGGAAGGCCGGGTCCTCGTAGCTCGGGTCGGGGCGGTGGTCCCCGGCGGTGGCGACGTGGGTGTCCTCCCAGGCGCACCAGTCGCGGGCGGCCCGCTCCCGCACCGCCGGATCGGGATCGCGCAGCAGGTCCGCGTAGGCCGCGGCGAGGTCGCCGTCGCGTGCGCCGGCCGGTACCCCGTCGCGGAAGCGCGCCCATTCGGCGGGGAAGACGCGGCCCATGTCGCGCGTCATCCACTCGACCTCGCGGCGGGTGGTGCCGACCACGCTGAACAGCACGATCTCCGAGACCCGCTCGGGATGCCGCTGCGCGTAGGCCAGTCCGAGCGTGGAGCCCCACGACCCGCCGAAGAGGAGCCACCTGTCCACGCCCAGGTGCCGCCGCAGGCGCTCGATGTCGGCCAGCAGGTGCCCGGTGGTGTTGACGGACAGGTCGGCGTCCGGATCGCCCGCGCTGGGCGTGCTCCTGCCGCAGCCGCGCTGGTCGAACAGGACGATCCGGTACGCCCGCGGGTCGAAGTAGCGCCGCCAGCCCGGGGTGCACCCCGATCCCGGGCCGCCGTGCAGTACGAGGGCGGGTTTTCCCTCCGGGTTGCCGCACGTCTCCCAGTGGACGAGATGGCCGTCCCCGACGTCGAGCATCCCGCTGTCGTACGGCTCGATCTCCGGATAGAGGCCGCCCATGTGATGTCCTTCCGCTCGAAGCGTTCACCGGCAGGCAAATCTAACAGCGCTGTTGTATTTCTGCCACAGAGTGCCACAGAGGACGCGAGAGAGCGGGAGACGACGCTCAGCCCGAGGTCAGGACGGGGCCGGTCCACTTCAGCTCGTCGAGGTTGACCACGATCGCGTCCTGGGTGCTGCGGGCGATCACCACGATCGCCTCGACCTCGGGATCGGGGTTCTCCTCGCGGTGCGGGACGTAGGGCGGCACGAAGATGTAGTCGCCCGGCTTGGTGTCGATGCGCACCTCGGCGGGCTCGTCGGCGTCGATGTCGAGGAAGACGAACGACGGGGTGCCGCTGACGACGTAGATGGCGGTCTCGGACTCCCCGTGGTGATGGTTGGCCGAGACGGTGGCCGGGGCGACGTGGGTCTGGCCCATCCACAGGCGGCTGGAACCGACGGTGGCGCCGCTGATCGCCGCGCGCCTGCGCATTCCCCCGGTCTGGGCGGTCTCCGAGGTGAGACCGGCGGGCGCGATGTGGTGCAGTCTGCGGTGGAAGGGGTCCTCGGGAACGACGATCGGCATCGGATGCTCCTGCTCGGGATCGAGGGGCGCGAAACGGGTGCCCCTGAGAACACGGGCGTCCCGGAAACGTGGGCGCCCCCGGGACGCGGACGGTCCTGGGGCGCGGGCGGTCCTGGGACACGGGCGGCTCCGGGAAGAACCGGGAAGAAGAGGAATACCACGGCGGTGGCCGTCCCTGTCCTTCGTTCCATCCCTTCCCGGCGGAGCGGGTCTCCTTCACCCTGTCGCGGGGGCTCTCCGGCCCGAACGCCTCCGGCCGTGTCCGGCGGATGATCACTCGCCGGACACGGTTGGCCGGTGCCGGGCGGCCCGGTTCAGGCCCGTTTGGCGATGGCGGTGATGAGGGGCTGGACCAGGCGGGCGGCCAGCGGGCCGAACGCGGCGAGGATGAGGACGTAGGCGGCGGCCAGCGGGCCGAGGTCGGGGTGGACCCCGGCTGCGACGGCGAGTCCGGCGATCACGATGTTGAACTCGCCCCGGGGGATGAGCGCGATGCCCGCCCGCGCCCGGCCCGCCTTGGCGATCCCGGCGCGCCGGGCCGCGTAGGCGCCGGTGAGCAGCTTGGTGATCATACTGACCAGGGCCAGCAGCGCGGCCAGCCCGGCGACCGGCCCGATCTTGGTGGGGTCGGTCTGCAGGCCGAAGAAGACGAAGAACACCGCGGCGAACAGGTCGCGGAGCGGGGTCAGCAGCGCCTGGGCGTCCTCGGCCAGCTCCCCGGACAGTGCGATGCCGACGAGGAAGGCGCCGACGGCGGCCGAGACCTGCAGCTGCTGGGCCACTCCGGCGACCAGCAGTGCGAGCCCGACCACCTTCAGCAGCAGCACCTCCGAGTTGGGGCTGGCCACGAAGGCCTCGATGAAGCGGCCGTAGCGGAGCGCGACCAGGAGCACGACGCTGACCGTGCCCAGCGCGATCGCCACGGTGACCGCGCCGCCCATCAGGCTCAGCCCGGCCAGCAGGGCGGTGAGGACCGGCAGGTAGACCGCCATGGTCAGGTCCTCGAAGACCAGCAGGGACAGCACGACCGGGGTCTCCCGGTTGCCGATCCAGCCCAGGTCGGACAGGACCTTGGCGGTGATGCCCGAGGAGGTGGCGTAGGTGACCCCGGCCATGGCGACCGCGGCCACCGGGCCCCAGCCCAGCAGCAGCGCGGCGATCGCGCCCGGTGCCGCGTTCAGCACCAGGTCGACGACCCCCGCGCGGGCGTTGCCCTTCAGGCTGGTCACGAGCTCGTCGGCGTTGTACTCCAGGCCGAGCGTGAGCAGTAGCAGGATGACGCCGAGTTCGGCGCCGACTGAGATGAACTCCTCGCTGGTCGCCAGCGGAATGATGCCGCCGGTGCCGAAGGCCAGACCAGCGAGGAGATAGAGGGGAATGGGGGAGATGCCGACGCGCAGTGCGAGCGCGCCGAGGACGCCGAGTCCGAGAAGGACGGCGCCGAGTTCGAGGAAGAGTATTGCTGTGTGCACCCGATGCCTATCCGTGGGCCAGGATGTCGGAGACGGTGGAGGTACTCTCCGGGCTGCCGACGACGACCACCACGTCGCCGCCGTCGAGCACGAAGGCGGGGCCCGGGCTGGCGAACACCTGGCCGCCGCGGACGACGGCCACGATGGACGCGCCGGTACGGGTGCGGACGCGCGCGTCGCCCATCGGCCGTCCCGCGTACGGCGTGCCCGGTGAGATCGGCAGCTGCAGGCTGACCAGGCCCTCGACCTCGCGGTGCAGGTCGTTGAGGCGCTGCACGATGCGCGGGGCGCCGAGCAGTTCGGCGAGCGCGTCGGCCTCCTCGTCGTTCAGTTTGACGGTCTCGCACGCCCGGTCGGGATCGGCTGGGTCGTAGAGCACCAGGTCGCGGCGGCCGCTGCGGTGGGAGATGACTCCTACTCGCCGGCCGGACCGCGTGGTGAACTCGTGCCGTAGGCCTATCCCCGGAAGTGCCGTCTGTTCGACCTCCACTGTGTCAATCCTCCGTTTATGGGTATATCGACGGGTTTGTTGAACCTATCAACGAATAGCCCCGCCCAAGGTTCCGCATAAAACATGTATTACCGATTGACTTTGTGGGGTATTTGGCCGACGATGGGCGGGACCCGGATCCCAGCCGTGAACGAGGTCACCACGTGACCGCTCCCCGGACGCCTCCTCGCCTCGCCGGTCACGGTCGTGGCCCGCGAGCGGCCGGCGGCGGGCGTCCTCGCCGAAGCCGGGCTCATCCCGTCCTCGTCAAGATCACCGACATCGTCGACACGCGGTTCGACGCGACCCTGGAGAATCCCTCGTGAGATTTCACTGGTTCCTGCCCACCGCGGGCGACAGCCGGGTTCTCACCGGCGGCGGCCACGGTCTCGCCAGAGGGCACGGCCGCTCGGCCGCGGCGGCCTTCAGGGCGCCGGACATCGAGTACCTCGCGCAGGTCGCCCGCTCGGCCGAGCAACTCGGCTTCGAAGCCGTCCTGACCCCGACCGGGACCTGGTGCGAGGACGCCTGGCTGGTCACGGCCGCGCTCACCAGGGAGACCGAGCGGCTGAAGTTCCTGGTCGCCTTCCGGCCCGGCCTGCTGTCGCCGACCCTGGCCGCGCAGATGGCCGCGACCTACCAGCGCCTGTCGCGAGGCAGGCTCCTGCTCAACGTGGTGACCGGGGGAGAGGCGGCCGAGCAGGCCAGGTTCGGTGACCACCTGTCGAAGGACGAACGCTACGAGCGGACCGGCGAGTTCCTGTCGATCGTGCGCGGGGCGTGGAGCGGCGCGCCGTACGACTTCGCGGGCGAGCACTACCGGGTCGAGGGCGCGGCCGTGGCCGAGGTCCCCGACCCCCTGCCCGAGATCTACTTCGGCGGCTCCTCGCGGGCCGCGGGGCCGGTCGCGGCCCGGCACGTGGACGTCTACCTGACCTGGGGCGAGCCTCCCGGCCAGGTGGCGGAGAAGATCGAGTGGATCCGCGGGCTCGCCGAGGAGCGGGGGCGCAGGCTCAGGTTCGGCGTCCGGCTGCACGTGATCACCCGCGACAGCGAACGGGAGGCCTGGGCGGAGGCCGAACGGCTGCTGGCCGCGCTCGACCCCGAGGACATCAGGGCGGCCAGGAAGGCGCTCGGCCGCAGCGAGTCGGTCGGCCAGCGGCGGATGCTCGCCCTCCACGAGGGATTCGCCGGCGGTACGGCCCGCGACCTGGAGATCCACCCGAACCTCTGGGCCGGGGTCGGGCTCGTCAGGGGAGGCGCGGGCACCGCGCTGGTCGGCAGTCACGCCCAGGTGGCCGAGCGGATCGAGGAGTACGCCGCGCTCGGCATCGAGGAGTTCGTGCTGTCCGGCTACCCGCATCTGGAGGAGGCCTACTGGTTCGGGGAGGGGGTGCTCTCCCGGTTGCGCGCCCGTACCCCGGAGGACCCGGCCGCCTCCGGCCGCCGAGGCCGTGTCCCGGCCCTCTGACCGGGACGGCCGGGCCGTGATCGGATGCCGTGACCGGGCCCTGTGCCGGCACTGTGCCGGCACTGTGCCGGGCGTTGTGATCGGGTGCCGCGATCGAGTGCGATGATCGGGTGCGGTGATTCGCCGGGGTGCGCGCCGCCCCGGCTCCGGCCGTACGGTTTGCCTGTCACCCCCGTCATGAAGCCCGCCGCGAAGGAGAGCCACAGCCCATGTCCGACGACCGGCCGTACGACATCGTCCTGTTCGGCGCCACCGGCTTCACCGGGACGCTCACCGCGGACTACCTCGCCCGCAACGCGGGTCCCGGCTGCCGCTGGGCCCTGGCAGGGCGGAACCGGGCCAAGCTTGAGGCGGTCAGGAGGCGGATCGGCCTGCCGGAGCTGCCGTTGCTGCACGCCGACGCGAACGACGCCGCCTCGCTCGCGCGGGTCGCCGATCTGGCCAGGGTCGTCGTGAGCACCGTGGGCCCCTACATCTCCTACGGCGAGCCGCTCGTGGCCGCGTGCGCCGCCGCGGGCACCCACTACGCCGACATCACCGGGGAGCCGGAGTTCGTCGACCTGATGTTCGTCCGCCACCACGACCGGGCGCGGCGGACCGGGGCGAAGATCGTGCACGCCTGCGGGTTCGACTCCGTCCCGCACGACCTCGGTGTCCACTTCACGGTCGACCGGCTCCCCGAGGGGACGCCGATCGAGGTGAGCGGGTTCGTCCGGGCCAGTGGCAGGCCCTCCGGCGGCACTCTGCGCTCCGTCCTGACGGGGGTGTCCCGGACCGGGCAGACCACGCGGGCGGCCCTCGCCCGGCGCGAGGCCGAGCCGCCGCTGCGGGAGCGCCGGGTGCGGGGCGGCGCCGGATCGCTCCGCTACGTGGGCGGCTGGGCCCTGCCGCTGCCGACGATCGATCCGCAGATCGTCGCGCGCTCGGCCCGCGCCCTGGAGCGCTACGGCCCCGACTTCACCTACCGCCACCACTTCGCGGTCAGGCGCCTGCCCACCGCGCTGGGGGTCGTCGCGGGCATGGGCGCGTTCGCCGCGCTGGCCCAGGTTCCCTCGGTCAGGTCCTGGATGCTCGGCCGGATCTCCCCCGGTGACGGCCCGACCCCCGAGCAGCGGGCCAGGGGCTGGTTCAAGGTGACCTTCCTCGGCAAGGGAGGCGGCGAGCGCGTCGTCACCGAGGTCGCGGGCGGCGACCCCGGCTACGACGAGACCGCCAAGATGCTCGGCGAGTCGGCGCTCTGCCTGGCCTTCGACGACCTGCCCGAGGTCTCGGGCCAGCTCACTCCGGCCGTGGCGATGGGGCCGGCGCTGATCGACCGGCTCGTGCGGGCGGGTGTTTCCTTCCGCGTGGTGAGCGGCTCGCGGAAGTAGGCGCCGACCGCGGCGGGAGGCCCGCGGGACCGTCCGGCGGGCGGGCCCGGCGGGCGGCGATCACGTCGGCGACCGCCACGGCCAGCGCGGTCAGCACGAAGCCGATGGTGACCAGCAGGGCCTGGCGGAACGCCATGGCGTAGTCGCCGTGCGAGGAGTCGACCTCGGCGAAGAAGACGGCGCCGATCGCCGCGATGCCGATGGCGGTGCCGATCCGCTGCCCCGTCTGCAGCACGCCGCCCGCGGTGCCCGCCTCGGCGACCGGGACCTGGGACAGCGTCAGCGTCTGGTTCGGCGAGATCACCAGGCCGCTGCCCAGCCCGGCGACGAGCAGCGGCGGCGCGATCGCCCAGGCCAGGTTCTGTCCGGAGGCCAGCCGTATGGCGAACTCGGTGCCGACCAGCCCGATCGCGACCGTGAGCAGCCCCGCGGCCACCAGCGGCCTGCCGTACCGGGTGACGACCCGGCCGCCCAGCACGGAGGCGATCGCCGATCCCGCCGCGAACGGCGTGCTCGCCAGCCCCGCGGCCAGGGGGGAGTAGCCCAGCCCGTTCTGCAGGTAGAGGGTGAGGATGAAGAAGATCGAGGTGAACCCGGCGAAGTAGAGCGCCGCGATCGTGGCGCCGAAGGCGTAGGAGCGCCTGCGGAACAGCGACAGGTTGACCACAGGCTCGTGACGGCGCCCGTAGTGGCGTTCCCAGAGCGTGAAGAGCGCGATCACGACGAGCCCGGCGGCCGACAGCAGCCACTTCGCCGTGCCGTGCCACTGCTGTCCCTCGACGAGCGGCAGCAGGATCAGCATGACGCCGGCGGCCAGCAGCAGCACACCGACGGGGTCCATGCTCTTGCGGGAGCGCGTGCCGGGGGGCCGGTGCGGGAGATAGCGGTAGGCCAGCAGGATGGCCAGGACGCCGATCGGCACGTTGACGTAGAAGACGAGGCGCCATCCGTCGTGGTCACCGCCGAGGCGGATGAGCAGGCCGCCGAGCAGCGGGCCGATCGCGGTGGAGACGCTGATGGTCGCGCCCAGCAGTCCGAACGCCCTGCCTCGCTCCGCGCCCCGGAAGAGCTGCTGGATCAGCCCGCTGACCTGGGGGTTGATCACCCCGCCCGCCATGCCCTGGACGAGCCGCGCCGCGACCAGCCAGGTGGGGTCCCTGGCGATGCCGGCCGCCGCGCTGGCCAGGGTGAACAGGGCGACGCCGAAGACGAAGGCGTTGCGTCTGCCGCGCATGTCGCCGAACCGTCCCGAGGGCACCAGTACCAGCCCGAAGGTGAGCGCGTAGCCGGAGACGACCCACTGCAGGTCGCTCTGCGGGGCGTTCAGCCCGGCGCGGATCGAGGGAAGCGCCACGTTGACGATGCTGACGTCCAGCAGTGTCATGAAGCCGGCGACGAGGCAGACGGTCAGCGCCTTCCACCGGCGCGGGTCCGCCTCCTCCCGCCGCGCGACGGCCGTCCCGCCGGGACGCGCTCCGGCGCCCATCAGATCCGTCGCGGGTACGGCGCGGCGCGCTCCACCCGCCCGGGCGACGGGAACACTCGGCTGGGGACCATCATGACCGCCTCGGTCTCGACCTCCGATAGGACTTTCTAGCCTTTAGCGGCACATACCTACCCTATTCCGGCATTCCATTAATCGCCGGAGGTGTGACGCGGAAGGCCGGGTTCGCGGGTGTTCACCGGTCCCCACTCGCGTTTCCCAGGTGCCGCCCCATCATGCCGCAGGGTCCGGACGTACCGCGTCGAAATACCCGCACCGGGCGGAAAGCACAGGTACGGCGGGCGGCTGTTGGCCGCCCGCCGTACCTGTCACCCGATTTCCTGGATGGTTCTAGGGGGTTTCCCCGATCCGCTCAGCGGATCAGATCTTCTGCCAGAGAGCGGGGACGTTCGGCGGCTCCCAGCCCGGGTAGGCGGTGTGCGCCTGGATGCACCGGTAGCTGGAACCACCGTAGGTGACGATGTCACCGGCCGCGTACGACTTCCAGGCCGCCCACTCGTTGCCACCCTGCCCGCCGCTGACGGTGAGGCTGAAGGTGGCGCTGTGGGTCGCCGGTCCGGTGGCGTTGACCGTGATGGTGTAGGTGCCCGCCGGGGTGGTGGAGGACGTGGCGATGTTGACCGTGGAGCTGTCACCGCTGTTGATGGTCGAGGGGCTGAAGCTCACGGTGGTGCCCGCAGGGGCGCCGCTGGCGCTCAGCGAGAGCTGACGCGAACTGCCGGTGGTGACGGCGGTGCTGAGGGACGCCGTCGTCGAACCGCCGGGCTGGACCGTCGCCGAGGACGGGCTGAGCGACACCGAGTAGTCGTCCACCGGGGGCTGGCCGCCCACGGTGAGCCTGAACGTGGCCGACTTGGCGCCGCTGGCGGCGCTGCCGTTCAGGGTGATGGTGTAGGCGCCCGCCGGGGTGCTGGAGGACGTGGCGATGTTGACCGTCGAGCTCTGGCCGCTGTTGACGGTCGAGGGGCTGAAGCTCACCGTGGTGCCCGCAGGGGCGCCGCTCGCGCTCAGCGAGACCGACTGGGCGCTGCCCGAGGTGATCTGGGTGCTCACCGTCGCGCTGGTGGACGAGCCCGCCTGCACCGTCGCCGAGGCAGGGTTGACCGACAGCGAGTAGTCGTTGGTCTGCTGGGTGTCGTTGACGCCGAGCTTCCACACCGCGTTCGCGATGGCGTCGGCGTTGACGTCCAGCGCGGTGGCGTTGATGTTGCTGGTGGTGTCGCAGGAGGAGTGGTAGCAGCGGTCGAAGGCCACGTTGGCCTGGCCGCCCCACTTGGCCGCCTGCGCCGAGGTCTTGCGGGTCTCGGCACCGGTGAAGATGCCGCCGACCTTCACGCCCGCGTTCTTGAACGCGGTGTGGTCGCTGCGGCCGTCGCCCTCGGTCTCGATCTCGGTCGGGATGTTCTTGGTGGCGTAGAAGTCGTTGAAGACCTTCTGGATCGCCGGGACGTCGTCGTAGACGAAGTAGCCGGCGTTGGGCGAGGCGGTCATGTCGAAGTTGAGGTAGGTGTCCACCCCACTCGTGCCGGTGTTCTGCACGTAGTACTTCGAGCCGACCAGGCCGGCCTCCTCGGCGGCCCACCAGGCGAAGCGCAGGTGCTTGTTGAGGTTCGGCTTGAGGTTGGCCACGGTCAGGGCCAGCTCCAGCAGGGTGGCCGAACCCGAGCCGTTGTCGTTGATGCCCGGACCGGCGCTGACGCTGTCCAGGTGGCTGCCCATCATGAGGGTGGGGCTGGCGGGACCGGACGGCCAGTTGGCGATCAGGTTGGAGTGGGTGCGCCCGTTGTAGCTGAAGTTCTGGATCGTGGTGGTGTAACCGGCCGCGTCCAGCTTGCCCTTGACGTAGTTCAGTGACGCCGTGTAGCCGGCGGATCCGCTGTAGCGGTTGCCGCCGTTGCTGCTGGCGATCGACTGGAACTGGTTCAGGTGAGCCTGGATGTTGCTCACCGACAGGTCCGGTGACGCGAGTGCGGCCTGGGCGCCCTTCGCCGGCGCCGCGACGGCGGTTGTGGCGCTCGCCACGGACGATGCGGCCACGGCGACGGCGGCCAGTGCGGCGACCGCGCCGATCTTGACCTTGGGATTCACGCGGGGTGACTCCTCTCGGTGTCCCTTGGGGGGTTAGAGGGATGCAAGGAGCCCTACGGTTTGGGCTGGACCAAAGCTCGCATCGGGAGCATCAGGCGGAGTACCCCACGAAAGTGCATAACTTAGAGGTATGGTCGCCGAAACCGGCAGGGAAAAGGATATGGTCGTCTAGACCGGCGGGGACAGAGGAACGTGACGTCTCAGCCAGGAGGCGTAGACGGGCGCCCGTCGAACCTCCGACCAGTAGGTCTTGGTCACCGCCTGAACCAGGTCGGGCCCGTGCCTGGCGATGGGGCCGTGTTCGGTCCATCCGATCATGTGCCGGAACCTCAGCGGGGTTCCGGCGAGTGGCCGGATGACGATTCCGGGGTAACCCTTGGTGGTCGCCTGGAACATGCCGACACACCTGTTCGCCGAGATCAGGTCGATGGCGAGACTGAGGTCGGCGGAGTAGGCGATCTTCGGCGCGAATCCCTGCCGGGCACAGGCGGCCCAGAAGTGTTCGCGGTGCCCCGCCTCCGCCAGCGCGTGCAGGGTCCAGTCCTCGCAGGCGAGATCGCGTAGCTCGATCTCCTCCTGCTGGGCGAGCGGGTGGGTGGCGGCGAGCCCGACGAAGATCGGTTCGACGGCCACGCCCGCGTAGACCACCCCGGCAGGTGGGGTGAGCTCGTGCCCCGGATAGTCGCCCAGGGTCGCGAGCTCCAGCCGCTCGGACTCCAGCAGTCCGGGCAGCAGGTCCATGGCCTCCTCGGTGCGGACGGTGATGTCGGCACCGGTCAGCAGCTCATGAAGGCATTTGATGACATTTATTGCTAGATGGCTGGACATGCAGCCCACCCGAATTTTCAGCTTCTCCGCGGCCTGCTCGGCATAGCGCATGCCGTCCCGTCGCAGCTCGTCGAACGCCGGCAAGAGGGAGCGTGAACGGACCAGCACCCACATGCCGAGCTGTGTGGGCCGTGCTCCTTCCCGGCCCCGCTCGAACAGCGGTCCACCGAACATACGTTCGATCCGCCGCAGTTGCGTGGCGAGCGCGGGCTGCGACATCTTGAGTGCTGCCGCCGCCTTGGAAATGCTGCCTGAGTCGGCGATCGCGCAGATCGCCCGTAAATGACGCACTTCTAGGTCCACACCAGAAGGTTAATAGTAAAGAACCTTTCCGGTAAGGCCCAACTTTGTGACGCCCCGTTTTGGTGGGTGAAATATTGTCATCTGTGCTGCGTGTGGCGTTGCGGATCCGCATACCAAATCGCATATGACCACTCGATATGGAGCCTCCAGAGGGAACAAAAGGGACATTTTCACACCTTGTTCGCACGGTGAACGGCGTTCGGTCCACTGCCGGAACCCGTGGAATCGGACGGCGACGACGGGGGAGGACGGCGTTGATGTTGGTCCGAGAGGCTTGGGCCACGGCTTTGCAAGCGAGACCTGCCGAGACCGGGGACGGGCACAGCGCCAGGCAGGTCGAACGCCTGCTCGTCGAGGCTGAGCGCTCGCATGCCCAAGGCGCCACCGACCGCGATCCCGAGTGGACGGTCATGTACGGGGTGGAGGAGTTGAACGCCGAGGCGGGTAACTGCTGGCGTCTGCTCGGCGCACACCACCGGGCGGCGGCCTGCGCGGAGGCGGCCGTGAGCGAGTTCAACGAACGCCTTCCCCGATCGGCGCAGCTCAACCGGGTCCACGCCGCCGAGGCGTATCTGGAGATGGGGGAGCTGGAGCAGGCCCTCATCTCGGTTCGGACCGCCATTCCGGTGAGCAAGGCCCTGTCATCGGCCCGCTCGGTCGAGCTCATCCGGCGGTTCGACGATCGGCTTGAGCCGTACGGCGACAGCGTGACGGTGCGGGAGTTCCGCGACCACCTGAACGCCGAACTCGCCGCCTGACCGGGCGCGAGCCGGACTGTGGTCGGTCTTCTCGTCATTTCTTCCTGGGGCGGAAGAAAGCGATCATGAGGACGACGAGGACGGCCAGGAACACCAGGAGGCCGATCGGGGCCGCGGCGTGGCCGTAGTGCGGCAGGTGCGCGTGCAGGGCGAGGCCGGTGACGGCCGTACCGGCGATCTGGACGTGTGGGCGGGACCAGGGCGGATGCGTTCGAGTGGACATGAGAGTCTCCTACCCCGTCGTGGCGGCGGGACCGGGCGGCCCGGCCCGCGAGTGTCAGTGGACGAGCGCCATCTGGACGATCTTGAAGATGACGAGCACCGTGGCGAGGCTGAGATACAGCCGCAGGACGCTCATGCCGACCCGGCGCGCGCCGGACAGGGCCGGTCCGCCGAGATCGGCCAGCGGCGGCATCCGCCAGTTCTCCCTTCCGGCGCGGTCGACGGGCTCGGCGGCGGCGCGGTGACGGCACGCGACGATATAGCCCGCGGAGACCGCTCCGGCGACGCCGCACATGGCCATGATCATGAGGATCTGGGCCTCGGTGACGCCGGGGAACAGCACCGCCACGGTGAGGATGACCGACAGGGTGACCAGTACACCGACGACCGCCGAGGTGAACAGGTTGGTCAGCCGTCCGTTGACCCACGGCCCGAGGATCCGCCTGTCGTTGCACAGCAGCAGCAGGAAGACAGAGGCGCTCGGCAGAAGCACTCCGGCCAGCGCCTGCACGCCCTCGGTGAGCAGGCCGAGGGGGGAACCGGGGACGAGCACGACGGTGGCCGCGGCGGCGACCAGACCGGCGTACACGGCGTAGAACCCCTTGGCGTGCCGGATCCCGCGATGCAGCGAGTGGTTGAGGCTGAGGACGTCTCCGACGGCGTAGGCGGTCGACAGGGAGACGGCGAAGGCGCCGATGACGCAGGCGTCCAGCAGCGCGACCGCGAACAGCGCCCCGGCGGTACGGCCCGCGTACGCCTCCAGGCCGTGCGCGATGCCCGCCGAGTCGGTGAAGTTCCCGGCGCCCCCGGTCCCGGCGAAGACGGCGGCGGTGAGCCCCATCATGGCGGCCGCACCGATGATCACCACGGCGATGCCGATCCACAGGTCGGCCTTCTCGTACCTGACGAAGCGCGGGGTGATGCGCTTGTCGATGACGTAGGACTGCTGGAAGAACAGCTGCCAGGGCGCGACGGTCGTGCCGACGATGCCGATGACGAGCAGCAGCAGCGCGGCCATGCCGCCGGACCCCGCGGGCAGCGAGGGGACGAGGAGGCCGTGGGCCATCTGCGAGGCGGTCGGGTGCGCCATGACGTAGACGGGCACGAGCAGAAGGGAGGCGCCGCACAGGGCGACGGCGATCCGCTCGAAACGGCGGAACGAACCGGTGGAGGCCGCCGCCATGATGACCAGCCCGGCGAGGATCACCGCGGGGATCTTCGGCAGGCCCAGGTACCCGGCGGCCAGCGTGATGCCGATGAACTCGGTCACGAGGGTGAGGGCGTTGAGAATGAAGAGGTCGGCGACGCTGAACGCACCCCAGAACCGGCCGAACCGCTCCATGATGAGCCGGGCGTGGCCGACACCGGTGACGGCGCCGAGACGCAGCACCATCTCCTGGTTGACGTACAGCACCGGCACGAGCAGCAGCAACGTCCACAGCAGGGCGGTGCCGTAGTTCTGGCCGGCCTGCCCGTAGGTGGCGAACGCGCCGGCGTCGTTGTCGCCGACCATCACGATCAGGCCGGGACCGATGATCGCCAGTAGCGTCTTGAACTTGGCGGACAGGCCCGAAGGGGCCGTCTCGCCGTGCCGGATGGTGCCCAGTGCTCCTCGGATGTCCCCGGTGCGGATGTCGCCCGGCGCCGGGTCGCGGCGACCGGCGGTGACGTCTCCGCGGGGCACGGCGGACTCTGTGAAGGTCATGATGAGCCCCTCTCAGCCCGGTAGGGCTGCCGGGGCACGCGTTCAGCCGCCGTCTCCCACGCCCGCCGCAGGCGACCGGACGGTGGAGGAGGCGCGGGAAGCGGCTATCGCATGCCGGAGGCGGATGAGGTCATGCGATCCGTGGGCCGACTTCGACCCGAACTACTCTCAGACACGTCCTCACCTCCGTCCGGCCGGGCACCGCGGCGTCGCGGCGCTGCATCCAAGACGGGGCCCGCCTCGTGACAGGCGGCGCACCCCACATCTCGTAAGAGCTTTGGCACTGCCCGGCGTATGCCCGCGGAACTCGCGGGAAGCCACCTGGCCTCACCCCTTAAGCCGGGGAGAGGTGTCCTGACCCTGGGCGTCTCTCGACGTCGTGGGGTCAGTGGCCTGTATCCGGACAGACGCCTCACCTAACGAGGTGTCTCCCTCCAGGCTAGGCCGCTCCACCGGATGCGACAACCGCGGAACCCGGGCCGATCATCTGGGGGCGTGCTGCCAGGAGGGGTCGCGGTAGAGCACGACGGTGGTGCCGCGGAGCAGTTCGTCCGGGGCGGAGACCATGATGAGCTCGCCCGCGGCCTCCAGCTGGCGCAGGACGTCGCGGACGCGGGGGCCGACGGGCAGGCGGCCGACCGGTAGACGAAGGTTGTCGCGGACGGTGTCGGCCACCTGGGAGAGCCGGAACGATCCGGTCAACGGGGCGATCACCTTGCGGACGAGGTCGACGGTGATCGTCTGCTCGGCCTCGGCGTAGGCGAGCTCCCAGACGAGCTGCACCTTGCGTTTGCCGGTCCCGGCGCACGCGGTGCAGCTCTGCGAGAAGTCCGGCACGATCACCTCGGTCGCGGTGCCCAGGCACGTGGTGCACTGGTCGGTCTCCATCGCGTGGAGCTCGGCGGCCTCCCGGTCGGCCAGGTGCTTGCCGCAGAGACACAGATATCTTCGGAAGCCGCCACGGACCAGGACGAGATCGTCTGCGTCCTCCGGAACCTCATCCCACATCGCGGTTATGGTGTGCTTTTTCATGGTTTTGCGACTCTATCGACCTTGGCTCCCGTGCCGCAGTTCAACGGGGACCACCCGTGCGGGAGCGCTCCACAGCCACTCCTCGGTGATGTAGGTCGCGGTCAGCAGCGTCATCAGGGCCAGGATCCGTTCCGCCGGGGTGGAGGGGTGGGCCCCGCGGTCGCCGAACCGGCACATCCACAGCTCGAACGGGCTGTTGTCGCGGAGCTGGTCGTAGACCGAGGGGCGTGCGACGCTGAGGCCGTTCCGCCAGATGTCCACCGAGACGCCGGTGAGCGGGAACCCGCCCGCCAGGGTTCCGCCCCCGGTGGTGACGAGGCGGGCGACGACGTCGTGCACGGGCAGTATGCCCTCCGCCTGGAAGAGCACGACCCCGCCGCCCGGCGGGCTCGCGACCCGCAGGGCCTCGATGGGAGAGGTGTGCTCCGCCTCCCACAGCGCCTCGGCCCTGATCGGCGGGCAGTGCTCCGGTACGGCTCCCAGGCGGCGGACGACCTCCTCCTCGGCCACCCCGCCGACGAAGGCGACGCAGAACTCCTCGTGGTAGCTCTCGTAGGAGAACATCATCTCGTCGACGGTGTCCTGGATCTCACGGAGCCTGGAGCCGATGCGGGGGGCGCCGGGGAGGTGGGCGAACAGGTCCGCCAGGTCGGTGAAGAGCGCCTGGAAGCCGGGGGAGCGTCCCGCCACGCAGGGTCTCCAGGGGTCGGCTCCGGCGGCCAGCAGAAGCCGGACGGCGTCGTCCTGGCCGTGGCGTACCGCCTCCCAGAGCGGGGTCACCCCGTCGCCGTCGACAAGATCGACCTGCGCCCCGCAGGCCAGCAGCAGCTCGAGCACCCGGACGGCGCCCTCCTGGGCGGCCTGGTGCAGGGGTGTCGATCTCAGCCAGGGAAGCCGTTGCCCGGGATCGAACCCGTGCGCCAGCCGTTCACGGATCTCCGCCAGGTTGGTGTCACGCCAGACGCCAACGATCTCGCCCCACTCTGTGTCGCCCACTGTCACCCCATTCCATCGAGATGACTGGATCAAATCACCCTAAGCCGACATTTTCGATCAAACCTGTACGTGACAGTCGGTCAGAGACCCGAGTGGTCTCCGGCAGACGGTAGCGCGGGGTCAGGTTCAGGACGTTGTGGCATGCGGTGTCCAGGGCGACGCGGTGGCCCACCGAGACGAAGACCGGTTTGACGCCGTCCCTCGTGCGGAGCACGCGGCCGACGACGTCGCCGTCCAGGGTCAGCTCGCTCCAGGACCCCCGCTCGGGGCCAGGCTCGGGGTAGGTGCCGACGAAGGCGGTCTTGCCGACCCCGATCGTGGGCAGGCCGGTCAGCACGCCCAGATGGCAGGCCAGGCCGAACCGGCGGGGGTGGGCCAGGCCGTACCCGTCGCAGACGACCAGGTCGGGGGCGGCGCTCAGGCGCCCGAGGGCGTCGAGAAGGGCGGGCACCTCCCGGAAGGCGAGCAGGCCGGGAACGTAGCCGAAGGCCACCCGGCCGCGGACGACGACCTCCTCGACGACCTCCAGCGTGGTCCCGTCCAGTACGGCGACCGCCGCCGCGAGCCGTTCCCCGTCATAGGCCACGTCCACCCCCGCGACCCTGGCCGGCTCGCGAGGGCCCGGCCCGGTCAGGTCGACGAGCGGCCGTAGCTCGTCCTGGATCGCCTCGGCCTCGGCGACGGTGCGGGGGGCTCGTACTCTCACATACCCATGATCGCTGTTTCCGGGAGATGACGACGTGCGGGGGCTCTGCGTGATCATGCGGCGACCGGACCCGATGCCGCCCGGCCGGGCGACCGTTTCCCGGCGCGCTCACCGGAGATACTGTTCCGTCCTTTTCGGGACTACGTTCCACGAACCGCCCATGTCAGGATGTTCGGTGTTCCTCATCATGTTCGTAGCGGAGAAACGGGAGACGGCCGCCGGTCGGGAGGGGTTTCCCGTCGAAGGGAGCATGAAGTGACCGAACGGCGAGTGCGTCTCGCGGTGCTGACTGCGATCCTGGTCAGCCTGTTCGCGGTGTCCACCGGAATCGCGAACGCGGCCCCCGGCCGCACCTACAGGGTCACCTACCAAGGACCGTACGGTACCCAGGCCGTCTGTAACAACTACAGCGCCTCCTTCAACGACCCGCCGGACGCCTACACCGGTCCCTGTTTCCAGGACACCGGCGGCTGGTTCTTCCGCTACGTGTACTCCATCGACTAGGAAAGGGCCGGACCACCGCCTTTCACGGCCTGTGGGGCCGGGTTCCGGAAGGCCGCCGGGCGGAGGTGCCCGCCCGGCCGGCGTCCGCGGCCGGTGATCATGCCGGCCACCCCGCCGTGCCGGGCCACGCTCTCGCGCGGCCGTCCCCGATCTCGGCGACGACGGCCGGGGGCGGACCACGAGCCGAGGGCGGCCGCCGGACTCATTTAGAGTGCGTGAGCAGGCACTCTTGTGAAGAGGTGTGACATGTCGGTTCTCGTGGCATTCAGTGTGACCCCGGTCGGGGCCGGGGAGGACGTCGGCGAGCTCGTCGCCGAGGCCGTACGGGTGGTGCGCGCCTCCGGGCTGCCGAACCGGACGGACGCCATGTTCACCACGGTCGAGGGGGAGACCTGGGATGAGGTCATGGCGGTGGTGAAGGGCGCGGTCGCCGCCGTCGAGGCCCGGTGCGGGCGGGTCAGCCTCGTGCTCAAGGCCGATATCCGGCAGGGGCGGGAGGGTGGCCTGGACGCCAAGGTCGCCACCGTCGAGCGCTACCTCGTCTAGCGCGTCGTCAAACGGGCGGAGCCGATGGGCGGCGGTGCTTCGGCGGATCCCGCGTCCGGGAGCCCGGCCGCCCGCGTCGACGTGTCGGCCCGGAGCGCGGACGGGCCGGAGTCCGTGACCCGCGACGGGAAGTCTCTCTTTCCGGGTATCCCGAAGCGGGGAACGATACTCCTGTGACCAGCCGAAACGCGGGCGTAACCGATTCCGTGCCGCAGTACCGGGAACACCGGGAGATTCACGTCGGTTAGAAGGTCGAGTCACTTCGGGCGTGCGGGGCGGACCTCGGGAGCGTGGGCGGATGGCGGGAAACAGGTCGGTGGGGCGTCTTGTCGCGGGCGGGCTGGCGCTGGCCGCGGCCGGGTGGGCACTGCGGGACATTCCCGCCGCCCTGGGAGGCAGAGCCGAGGGCGAGCGGCTGGCACGGATGCGCCGCTCACCGCAGTTCGGCGCGGGCGCCTTCCGCAATCCCGTGCCCGGCGCCGTGGCGCCGACGGGCGGCGCGCCCGGCCTTCTCACCGAGTTGCTCTTCGAGCGTGACGGACGCCGCCCGCCGGGGCCCATCCCGCTGGTGACCTCCCCGGTCGTCCAGCCGGCCGCCGACGGACTGAGCGTCGTCTGGTACGGCCACGCCACCACACTGGTGGAGATCGAGGGGCGGCGGGTGCTGTTCGACCCGGTGTGGAGCGACAGGTGCTCCCCGTCGTCGCTGGTGGGCCCGAAGCGGCTGCATCCGCTGCCGGTTCCGCTGGCCGCCCTCCCGGCCGTCGACGCCGTGGTGATCTCACATGACCACTACGACCACCTCGACATGGCGACGGTCCGCGCGCTGACCACGCTCCAGACGGCCCCCTTCCTGGTTCCGCTGGGGATCGGCGCGCACCTGGAACGCTGGGGCGTTCCTCCGTCGCGGATCGTCGAGCTCGACTGGGAGGAGGAGACGCGCGTGGCGGGCCTGCGCTTCGTCGCGACCGCCGCCAGGCACTTCTCCGGCCGCACCCTGACGCGCAACACGACGCTGTGGGGATCCTGGGTGGTCGCGGGGGAGAACCGCAGGGTCTTCTACGCCGGAGACTCCGGATACTTCGACGGCTACGCCAAGATCGGCGCCGCACACGGCCCCTTCGACCTGACGCTCATGCCCATCGGCGCCTACAGCCCCAGCTGGCCGGACATCCACATGAACCCCGAGGAGGCGGTCAACGCCCACCTCGACCTGGGAGGCGGGCTGTTCCTGCCCGTCCACTGGGCGACCTTCACCCTCGCCTTCCACCCGTGGGCCGAGCCCGTCGACCGTCTGTGGCACGAGGCCAAGGCCCGCGACGTCCGCCTGGTGGTGCCCCGCCCCGGCGATCGGATCGACGTCGACGACGCGCCCGCGCCGGACAGCTGGTGGGAACTGCTCGGCGGCTGAAAGGGCCGAGGGGCCGAAGGACGGCCTTCCGATACGGGTTTTCCAGGCCGCCGGGCCCTCGGGCGGTGCCCGGCCGGCCGCGGGGCGGACGGCGGCGGACCCGCCGCCGGGCCCTGAGAACGGCACACGTCCTCACGGTGAGGCCTTTCCCCGGCTCCTTTCACCGAAGATCCAGACGTCTTCCTTTGGAATGGTCCAAAATCTCCTGTGACAGGTGATGTCAGGCTTATCGCTGAGAATATGATGTGTCACTGTTTACCGATCTGCGGGCCGATGGTGACCACGCTTTCGAGTGGGACGGCCGCTGTGATCCACCTGGGGGGACAGTGCCGGGTTTCGTCGTGCGCGCGGTGAGGTCGCCGAACCGATGAGAGCCTCCACGGGCACCGCGATGATCACCCTCTACGACTATGAACGGTTCAGTCGGCTGGCGGGTCCCGTGACCGAGGTGGAACCCGGCAGGCCGTACCGGGTCCGCTACCGCTCGCTGCTGTCGAGCGAGCCGCACCGGGTGCGGGCGGTGCTGCTGATGATCGCGGCACTCATCGTGGAGTTCACCCTGATGGTGTGGCTGCTCCTGCCGGAGCACTGGACGGTCCGTCCGGATCCATACGGCGTGCTTCCGTGGTACCTGCCGGTCGCCGACCGGTTCATGCTCGTGGCGATCGCCATGATAGAGCTGTTCCGCCTGGTCAGCGTGGTGTCCAACGTCCACGCCATGCTCGCGGCCAGGGATCCGGTCCCGGTCGCGCCCGAGCCGGGCAGCCGGGTGGCCTTCGTCACGACCTGTGTGCCGGGCAAGGAACCGCTGGAGATGGTCAGGGGGACCCTGGAGGCGGCACTGAAGATCCGCCACGACGGCGTGCTCGACGTGTGGCTGCTGGACGAGGGCGACGACCCCGACATCCACGAGCTCTGCGACTGGCTGGGCGCGCACCACTTCACCCGCAAGGGCGTGCCCGAGTGGAACCGGCCGAAGGGCCCGTTCAGGGCGAAGACCAAGCACGGCAACTACAACAGCTGGCTGGCGGCCCACGGCGACGACTACGACTTCCTCGTCTCCGTCGACACCGACCACGTGCCCCTGCCGGAGTTCTGCGAGCGCATGCTCGGCTACTTCCGTGACCCCCGGGTGGCCTTCGTCGTCGGCCCCCAGGTCTACGGCAACTACACCGCCGGGGTCACCAAGGCGGCCGAGAGCCAGCAGTTCCTCTTCCACTCCCTGATCCAGCGGGCGGGAAACCTGTACGGGTCACCGATGTTCGTCGGCACCAACAACGCGGTGCGGATCCGGGCGCTCAAGCAGATCGGCGGCCTGTACGACTCGATCACCGAGGACATGGCGACCGGCATCGAGTTCCACCGCGCCCGCGATCCCGAGACCGGGCGGCGCTGGATGTCGGTCTACACCCCGGACGTGCTGGCCGTGGGCGAGGGGCCGTCGTCGTGGACCGATTTCTTCAGCCAGCAGCTGCGCTGGAGCCGGGGCACCTACGAGACGCTGCTCACCCAGTTCTGGCGGGCGGCGTTCCGCCTGTCACCCGGCAGGCTGTTCAACTACACCCTGATGGTGACGTTCTATCCGATGTCAGCGTTCAACTGGTTGCTGGCCGGGCTGAGCGCCGTCCTCTTCATGGCGGTGGGAGGCTCCGGCGTGACCGTGCCGATGGACGTGTGGCTGATGCTGTACGGCGACGCCGCGCTGTTGCAGGTCATGCTCTACACCTGGAATCGGCGGCACAACGTCAGCCCGCACGAGCCCGAGGGCTCCTCCGGGGTCGCGGGAATGGTCATGTCGGCCCTGTCCGCGCCGATCTACGCGGCGTCGCTGGCCGCGGCCGCGTTGCGTCGGCCGAGCCGGTTCGTGGTCACCCCCAAGGGTGACTCGGCCAGCCCCGACCGGATCGCCACCTTCCGCATCCACCTTTGGTGGGCCGCGATCTTCGGCGGGGGGCTGCTGCTCAACGTGTTCTGGACCGGCCACGTGCACCCGGTCATGACCTTCTGGGGAATCCTCGCACTCGTGATCTGCCTGGGCCCTCTGGCGGCTTGGGCGTGGACCCTCAGGGAGGGGCGTTGAGCCGCCTGCGCAAGAACCTGGTCGCCGCCGCCGTCGTGGCCGTCGTCGTCGGGGTCAACCTGCCCGCCGTCGGCGGGTTCGCCATCAGGCAATGGCACGACTACCAGATCAACCAGGACGACTACAAGGCACTTTACGGCCACTGGAGCTTCCTGGAGGTCCCCGACCGGTTCAAGGTGAACGCCATCCACGCGGCCCTGCTGCACACCGGCAAGGTGCTCATCGTCGCGGGTTCGGGCAACAACGCCGCCAACTTCGCCAAGGGTACCTTCAAGACCCTCCTCTGGGATCCGGCCAGGCAGGGACAGCCCGGTGAGTTCAAGATGATCGACACGCCCGTCGACTTCTTCTGCGCGGGTCACGTGATGCTGCCCGACGGCAAGCTCCTCATCGCGGGTGGCACGCTGCGCTTCGAGGTGCTCAAGGACAAGGTCAAGCGGGCCGGCGGGGCCCTGGTGGTGAAGAACGAGGACCCGCACCTCACCCGGCACCTGCCCGCCGGCACGCTGGTCGCCGCCCCCGGCGGGCGGCTCTACCGCACCACCGCCCACATCACGGTGCCGCCCGCCACGAAGACCGAGACCGGTGTGCGCGGCAGGGCGAAGGTCACGCCGAGTGAGACCAAGGTGTTCGCCGAAGCCGTGACCGAGGGCGCGTCCGGCGTGTTCACCTCGCCGGGCGGTTACGTCAAGTACGAGATCCAGGGACTGACGACCGAGCGGGAGAAGCGCAACCTGTACGCCATGGGCGCGAGTATGACGCTCGACAAGCAGGACTTCCAGGGCATCAGGGACGCCTACGAGTTCGATCCCGTGACCGAACGCTACGACAAGGTCCAGGACATGGCCGAGGGCCGCTGGTACCCGACGATGACCGCCCTGCCGGACGGCAGGGTGATGACGGTCTCGGGCCTCGACACCGTGGGACAGATCACCCGGGACAACGAGATCTACGACCCCCGGACCAGGACGTGGCGGCCCGGGCCCAAACGCTTCTTCCCCACCTATCCGGCGCTGTTCCTGCTGGACGACGACACGCTCTTCTTCTCCGGGATGAGCGCGGGATACGGTCCGGGACAGCTGGCGCTGCGGCCCCCCGGCGTGTGGGACTACCGCCACGACACCGACCGTTCGGTGCGGGCCGCCGACGGCATCGGCGGCATGGCGCCGGACGAGATGGAGGCCTTCACCCCGGTCCCCGGCCTGCCGGAGCCCGAGCTCAACGAGACCGGCGCCTCGGTGATGCTGCCTCCCGCACAGGACCAGAGGATCATGGTGATGGGCGGCGGCCCGGTCGGTGAGCGCCAGCCGGGCCAGAAGAACGCCACCGACCGGACCGCCATCGTCGACCTCAAGCAGCCCGCACCCCGCTACGTCCGCGGCCCCGACCTCTCCGACCCCGTGCGCTATCCGTCGGCGGTGCTGCTTCCCGACGACACCGTGCTCTCCTTCAACGGATCCGGCGACTACCGGGGCCGGGGCGACAGCGACGTCCTGCGGGCGGAGGTCTACGACCCGGCGCGTAACGCCTTCCGCGAGGCCGCCGCGCCCGCGGTCGGTCGCAACTACCACGCGGAGGGCCTGCTGCTGCCCGACGGCAGGGTGCTCAGCATGGGTTCGGACCCGCTCTTCGCCGACGAGGACGGCTCGATCCCCGGCACCTTCGACCAGCGGGTCGAGATCTACACCCCCGCCTACCTGCACAACGGCGAGGGGGCCCCGGTGTTCACCGGCGGACGCGTGAGGCTGAAGCCGGGTGGCAGGGCGGGCTTCAAAACGCCGGACGCCCAGCGCATCGCGAAGGTGCGGCTGATGCGGCCGAGCGCGGTCACCCACGTCACGGACGTGGAGCAGCGCTCCATCGAGGTCGGCTTCACCCGGGTGCCCAGCGGCATCATCGTCACGCTCCCGGCCAACCCCGCGCTGATGCCGCCCGGCTGGTACATGATGTTCGGGGTAACGGAAAAGGGAACCCCGTCCCAGGCCCGCTGGGTCCGCGTCCTGGGTCCACGTCCGAGGTGACCGACTCCGAGGAGTTCGATGAACAGGTACGGCCGTGCCGGCGTCGCGCTGGTCCTCGCCCTCGCGGTGACGGCCTGCACGGGGAACCCCGCCCCACGGACGGGGCGTGACCGGCCCGAGGGACAGACGTCCTCGGCGGGTTCCCCGGACTCCGGGACCGTCCGGTTCTACGTCGACTCCGAGGGCGCCGCGGCCCAGGAGGCCGGCAGGCTGCAGCGGGAGGGCAAGGCCGAGGAGGCCGCGCTGGTCCGCAGGATCGCCGACCGGCCGAACGCCGTCTGGATCGGCGACCCCGATCCGCTGGCCAGGGTCGCCGACATCACCGAGAAGGCGCGGCGGGCGGGCCAGGTGCCGGTCCTGGTGGCTTACCACATCCCCGACCGCGACTGCGGCCAGTTCTCCGCGGGCGGCGCCGCGAGCCCCGACGAGTATCGCGCCTGGATCGGCCGATTCGCCGAGGGGCTCGGTGGCCGGCCCGCCTGGGTCGTCCTCGAACCCGACGCGCTGGCGCACGTCCTGGACAACTGCACCCGGGGCGGCAAGGCGGCCGAGCGTCTCGACCTGCTCAGGGGGGCCGTCGAGACGCTGAAGAGACAGCCGGGCGCCAGGGTCTACCTCGACGCGGGTAACGCGGGCTGGATCAGGAACCCGGATGAGTGGATCGACCCGATGCGGCGGGCCGGGATCGACAGGGCCGACGGCTTCGCCTTCAACGTCAGCAACTTCTTCACCACGGAGGAGAGCGTCGCCATCGCCGGGCGGCTCTCCGAGGGGCTCGGCGGGACGCCGTACGTGATCGACACCTCGCGCAACGGCAACGGCCCGCTCCGCGGGGCACAGGGCGACGACGCCTGGTGCAATCCGGCCGGCCGGGCACTGGGGGCGGAGCCGACGACCCGGACCGGCCACGAACGGGTGGACGCCTTCCTGTGGGTCAAGCGGCCCGGGGAGTCCGACGGCGAGTGCCACCGCGGTGAGCCCGGAGCGGGGCAGTGGTTCCACGCCTACGCGCTGGATCTCGCCCGCAACGCGAGGTAGCCGTCGAATTCGTTATCTCCCCGATCTTGCCAGTGAAGTTTCCATTGCAGGACTCTGACCACAGTTGTCAATGTCATCGACCCATCGACCCTTCGGGAGTCCCCCTCGATGAACAGATGGAAGACAGTCCTCATCGCGCTGGCGGTCGCCGTACCCTCCGGCGCCCTGCCGGTCGCGGCCGCGGGATCCACGGCCGCCCCGATCGAGCACGAGGAGACCCAGCCGGTCTACTCACGCGCCGACGCCCTGACCGAGACCGTGTTCGTCGAGGTCGCCGGGGTCGACAGCGACCGTGACGGTGCCCCCGACCGGGTCGCCGTCGACATCATGCGGCCCAAGGAGACCGCCTCCGGCCTGAAGGTCCCGGTCGTCATGGAGTCCAGCCCCTACTACGCGGGCGGCAACACGGTGACCAACCACGTGGTCGACCTCGACGGCTCCGATCCCTCCGGCATGGAGTACCGCCGCGACAAGTTCACCGACCTGAAGGACACGATGTTCGGCCGTGAGGAGGGGACGAGCACCTCCCGCGCGGCCGCGCCGGCCTTCCGCGGCTACTACGACAACTACTTCGTCCCGCGAGGCTACGCCGTCGCGCTGGTGGAGAACCTCGGCTCCGGACGGGCGACCGGCTGCCCGACGACCGGCCTGGAGAACGAGACCGCCGGGCCCAAGGCCGTGATCGACTGGCTCAACGGCAGGGCCCGCGGGTTCGACGCCTCGGGAAAGCGGGTCACGGCCGACTGGTCCACCGGGAACGTCGGCATGATCGGCGTCTCCTACAACGGGACGCTCGCCAACGCCGTCGCCGCGACCGGGGTCAAGGGGCTCAAGACCATCGTGCCGATCGCCGCGATCTCCTCCTGGTACGACTACTACCGCGCCAACGGAGGCGTCCTCGCCCCCGGCGGCTACCAGGGTGAGGACACCGACATCCTGGCCCGCTACGTGCTCACCAGGCAGAACGCCGAACAGGCCTGTGGCGCGCTGATCAGCGGGCTCGAACGCGACCAGGACCGGGTGACCGGCGACTACTCCGGCTACTGGGACCAGCGCAACTATCTCAACGACGTGCGCAAGGTCCGCGCCTCCGTCTTCGCGGTGGCCGGGCTCAACGACTGGAACGTCAAGACCAAGCAGACCGTCCAGTGGTGGAACGCGCTCGCCCGCCAGGGCGTGCAGCGCAAGATCTGGCTGCACCAGGGGCCCCACTTCAACCCCTTCTCCTTCGCCCAGCGCAACGCCGAGTGGCTGCGCCAGCTCCACCGCTGGTTCGACCACTACCTGTACGGCCTGCGCAACGGCATCCTGAACGAGCCGCAGGCGGATGTGGAGTCGGGGCCGGGACAGTGGGCCCAGTACGCCTCCTGGCCGCTGCCCGGCACCCGTGACGTCCGGCTGAACCTGGCCGCGGGAACCGGCGGCGGCAACGGCACCCTGGGCAGGGGGCGCGCGTCCGGCCACGCCGTCGAGTCGTTCACCGACCAGGGCGCCCGCACCGCCGAGCAGCTCGCCGAGAACGTCACCGGCGCCGACCCGAACCGCCTGGCCTATCTGTCCGGTGCCCTGCCCGGGGAGGTCCGCCTCTCCGGCACGCCGAAGGTCTCGGTCAGGGCCGCGTTCGCCGGGGGGCGCTCGCCGTACCTGACGGCGCTGCTGGTCGACTACGGCACCGACACCCGCGCCACGGGCGACCTGGTCTTCGGCGACACCCCGGTCTGCTACGGCCAGGGCGTGCCGGGTGACACCGGCTGCGCCTACCTCGCCGAGCACGTCACGGCGACCGCGCCATACAAGATCATCACCAGGGGCTGGATCGACGTGCGCAACCGTCGTTCGGTCTCCAGGACCGACCTGCTCCGCGAGGGCCGGTTCTACGACTTCGACTTCGACCTCCAGCCCAGCGACTACGTCCTCAAGGCGGGTCACCGGCTCGGCGTCGTGCTCGTCTCCACCGACCACGACTTCACCCTCCGGCTGCCCGCCGGGACCAGGGTCTCGGTCGAACCCGGCGCGAGCTCGGTCGAGCTTCCCCTCGTCGGCGGCCCCGCCGCCCTCGGCTGATCCGGACCGGAGACCGGGTGACGCCGTGGCAGCCACGGCGTCACCCGCCCCGCCGTACCCGCTCCGCGAACGGCGGGGCGTGGGCGGCCGCGGACCTACAGGCCCAGCTCCCGCGCGGCGAGCGCGGTCCCGTCCACCCGGGCGGTGATCTTGGCGAACGCCGTCTCGCGGGAGGTGGAGGTGTCGTCGGCGAAGGGGGAGAAGCCGCAGTCGTCGCAGGTTCCGAGCCGGTCGGCGGGGATGTGGCGGGCGGCGGCCAGCACCCGGTCGCGCACCTGCTCCGGCGTCTCCACACGCGGGTCGATCGGGTCGGTGACGCCGACGAAGACCCTGGCGCCTGAGCGGAGGCTGTCGCCGACGAGGCGCAGCACCCGGTCGGGATCGGGCTCGCTCGCGAGCTGGACGTAGAAGTTGCCGGCCTGGAGGCGGAAGAGCCTCGGCAGCAGCTCCGCGTAGTCGACGTCCAGGCTGTGCGTGGAGTCCTGGTCGCCGCCGGGACAGGTGTGCACGCCGATCCGGGCCCGTTCGGCCGCGCTGAAGCGCTCCAGGACCCGGTTGTTGAGCGCGATGAAGTCCTCCAGCAGGCCGCCGCCGGGATCGAGCTTGAGCGACAGCCGTCCCTCGGTGAAGTCGAGCTGCACCACGTGCGCGCCCGCGTCCAGGCAGCCGCGGATGTCGGCCTCGGCCTCGGCGACGAGGTCGTCGAGGAAGGCCTTGCGGGGGTAGTCCTCGATGCCCTCGGCGGGGTACAGCAGGCTCAGCGCGGACGGGGCGATGACCGCCTGCTTGACCGGCAGGTCCGTGTGGCGCCGGGCCTGGCGGAGGTAGGTCTCCGCGCGCACCGCGTAGCCGAACGGCCCCGAGGTGAGAGACGGCAGCCGCCGGGTGTGGCCGTCCGCGAAGGGGATGACCGCGCCCTCGGGGCGCAGGTTCTCCAGGCCGGCGATCGGGTAGGTGGCGAAACTCGGTTTCGACTGCTCGCCGTCGACGAGGACCGGGGAGCCGGTCCGTTCGAGGCGGGCGATCGTGTCGGCGACGGCCTCGGACCGCCGTGCCGCCAGTTCGTCGTCGCCGATCCGGCCCTCGGCGTGGTCGGCCAGCGCGGCCAGCAGGGCGGGTGGTCTGGGGATGCTGCCGATCGGTTCGGTGGGGATCTCCATGCCGCGAGCGTAGATAACGATCCGTCCTCCAGCAATCACTCACGGGCATGTGATCCGCCCGGCCGTCCGGCTCGCCCCGGCGCCGGGAAACGAGTGCGCTGGGGGTGGCCCGCGGCGTAGACTGAATGATATTCAGAGATTCCGCGTATGCTGGGCGCTCGTCAACCGCAGCCGCCGCCGATCCGGATCGGAGAATTACGTGGTAAAGGCCGGAGTGAAGTCGAGGAAGCAGGGGGAGCCGCCTCAGCTGAGCGGGGAGGCCGAGCCGAACATCGATCTTGATGATCCGCGGCTGCAGACCGCGGCCGCCCAGAGCCTGATGGCCGCGGCCCGCGATCTGTTCGTCAAACAGGGCTTCTCGGCGACGAGTGTCAGTGACATCACCGAGCGGGCCGGCATGAGCGTGGGCTCGCTCTACTACCACTACGGCAGCAAGACCAACGTCTACCTGGCCATATGGCTGCAGTATCAGCGGAGTCAGGAGATACGCGCCCGGGAGGCGGTGGCGGCGGTGCGTGCGGCGGGGGTCACCGACGGGCTGCGCCTGTACCTGTCCGGCACCCGCGCCTACCTGCTGGGCTCGTGGGAGCACCGGGACGTGGTGCGGCTGGTCGCCGACGGCGACACACCCCCGGGGTTCGGGCTGCGGATGCGCCGGATCAACGAGGAGTGGCTGCGGCGCAACGGCGCGCTGCTCAGCGAGAACACGAACCTGTTCGCGCGGGACGACTCGCTGGGCGCCCGCGCGCTGGTCGCGATCGTCACCGACGCCATGAGCGGGATCTGCCGCGAGGTGGCGGCCTGCTCCTCCCATGAGGAGGCCGAGGAACTGGTGGCCAGGGCGATCGACGTCTTCGCGCGGCTGGCCGACGTCCAGTTGGAGGGCCACTCCTAGGGGTAGACCATCGTCTGAATCTCGTTCACCGTCGGCACTGGGTGTCGGCGGTGATTTTTTTGTCCCATTCGCGATGAGCGTCCGTATGTGCTGGGGGAACAAAACCCCTGGTAGAAGCCCAGTTTTCGGCTGACGTGCCGACTTTTCGGTTTGTTGCGTCAAGGTAACGACCCTGTTTCCATTGACGCCCTTCGCGGCCGCATGTTAGACCTCATCTGAACATCATTCAGTGGCCGTCCGGCCCTGGAGGGTTCGGTGGAGCAGGAGGAGGTTCGGCGTGCACGCATTGCTCAGTGACGAGCAACGGATGCTCAAAGAGGTTGCCGATCAGATCGCCGGTTCGGCGGGACTGGCGAACCCGAGCGATCTGGCCACCCGTGATCGGGCCGCGGCCTGGCAGGCGCTGGCGCAGGCGGGCCTGCTGGCGTTGAGGGTGCGCGACGAGGACGGGCGGCCGACCGGTTCCGGGGTCGAGGTCGCCGTGGTGGCCGAGGCACTGGGCGCCGGGCTGGTGCCGGTGCCGTACCTGGGCTCGGCCGTCCTCGCCACGGAGCTGCTGGTGCTGGCCGGTGCCGAGGAGGAGGCCGGGGAACTGGCCGACGGGGTGTCGCGGACCGGGGTGCTGCTGGACCGGCAGCTGTACGGCCTGGCCCGGCTGCCGGGCGGCGACGGCCGGTGGTACGGCTGGGACGTCGACGGGGCGGCGGAGGCGCTGGCCCTGGTGGACTCGCCCGAGGGCCCCCGGGTGGCGCGGGTCCCGCTGGACACCGGTTTCACCCAGGTCGAGGGCGCCGACCTCACCCGCGTGCTGACCCGCCGCGACGCCCCGATCGACCCGGCCGGGCTGCGGACGGTGGGCCGCCCGCTCCAGGCCGCGGACCTGCTCCGCTGGGAGGCGCTCGCGCTGGCCGCGATCTGCGCCGACACGGTCGGCGTGATGCGCGCCGCGGTGACGCGGGCCGTCGACTACGCCAAGGAACGCGTGCAGTACGGCGTGCTCATCGGATCGTTCCAAGCGGTGCAGCACTTGTGCGCCGAGGCGTACGTGAGCGCCGAGGCGGCGGCGAGCGCCACCAACTACGCCGCGTGGGCGGTGGACGAGCTGGAGCCGGCGGAGGCGCTGCTGGCCGCGCGGACCGCCAAGGCCCACGTCGCGAGCGTCGCCCGCGACGTGACCGAGACGGTCATGCAGGTCTTCGGCGGCATCGGCCAGACCTACGAGCACATCGCGCACGTGCACACCCGCCGCGCCCTGATGAACCGCCAGCTTCTCGGTGACGAGGGCACCCAGCTGCTGCGCATCGCCGACGTCCGGTTGACGGGAGAGTGACCATGGATTATCGAGACACCCCGGAAGAGGCGGAGTTCCGCGCCTCCCTGCGTCAGTGGCTGACCGAGAACATCCCGGTCGGCTGGGACAAGATCGAGGACCCGGAGACGGCCGCGCAGCTGCGCAGGACCTGGCAGCGCACCCTGTACCAGGCCGGATACGTGGGCATGAGCTGGCCGGAGGAGTACGGCGGCCGCGGGCTGAGCGCCGCCTACGACGCCATCCTCAACGAGGAGGCCGGCAACCTGAACTCGCCCCCCCTGCCCTCGGTGGGATACATGGGACGGGCCATCTACACCTACGGCTCGGAGGAGCAGAAGAAGCACTTCCTGCCCACCCTGCTCTCCGGCGAGGTGCAGTGGTGCCAGGGGTTCAGCGAGCCGGAGGCCGGCTCCGACCTCGCCTCGCTGCGCACGACGGCCCGGCTGGACGGCGACCACTACGTGATCAACGGGCAGAAGATGTGGACCAGCGGCGGCCAGTACGCCGACTGGTGCCTGCTGCTGGCCCGCACCGACTCCGACGTTCCCAAGCACAAGGGCATCTCGTGCTTCCTGGTATCGATGAAGGAGCCCGGCATCACGGTGCGGCCCATCATCATCGCCAGCGGGGAGGCGGAGACCACCGAGGTCTTCTGGGACGGGGTGCGCGTCCCGGCCGCCCAGCGGCTCGGGCAGCCCGGTGAGGGCTGGCGGATCGCGATGACCACGGTGGCCTACGAGCGCGGCCCTGCCGACATCGGCTTCATCGCCTCCTACCGCCGCACGCTGACCAAGATCGAGCGGATCGCCGCCGAGCGCGGCCTGCTGGACCAGCCCGAGACGCGCAAGCAGCTGGCCCGAGCCTACGTGCGCGGCGAGGTGCTGCGCCTCAACAGCGTCGAGCAGCTGGCGGCGCGGATCTCCGGGCAGCAGCCGGGCCCGGAGGGCTCGGTCGCCAAGCTTCTGTGGGCCGACGCCGAGCAGTCCCTCCAGCACCTGGCCATGGACATCCTCGGCGCCGACGAGCTGACCGGCACCGAGAGCGGATGGCTCAGCTCCTACTTCACCTCCCGCCCGGTCAGCGTGTACGGCGGGTCGGCGCAGATCCAGAAGAACATCATCGCGCGGATGCTCGGCCTACCCCGCTGAGTCCGGTTCCACCCCCTTGCCGCCCGGACCGGTGATCCGGGCGACGGTGCCACGCGCCCGGCCTGAGCGGCGCATCCCCGGCGGCCTTCGAGAGCCGCCCGTTTCCCGCGCACAGCGCGGTCCCGGAAAAACCCCCTGAACGTCATTCAGTCGCAGAATCCCCCCACTCGGCTGAGGAGGCCGTTATGACATCACGGCGCACCCGTTTCGCGACGTTACTGACCACCCTGGTGGTGACGCTTCCCCTCGCCGCGTGCGGCGACGGCGGCGGCACCGAATCCGCCGGCGGTGACAAGCCCTTCGTCGTCTACTTCACCGGCGACTACTCCGGCGCCGTCTCGACCAACAACGCCAGCCTGGAGGCGGGCATCAAGATCGCCGCGGAGGAGTTCAACGCCTCCGGTGGCATCGAGGGCCGGAAGATCGTGGTCGAGACGGCCAACGACCAGAACGACCCCACCAAGGCGGTCAGCCTGCTGCAGCAGCGGCTGTCCTCGGGCACCAAGCCGGACCTGGTGTATCCCGGCGGATCGAGCGCGGTCTCGCTGTCGCTGCTGCCCATCCTGACCCGGCAGAAGGTCCTGTCCGTCGGCGGCACGGTGAGCACGCTGCTCAACGACCCGGCCAAGTACCCCTACCACTTCGGCGTCTCCTCGCCCGGCAAGGACTACGCGCCCGCGCTGATCTCGGTCGCGCAGTCCAAGGGCTACAAGAAGATCGCCATGCTGTACTCCAACGACGCCACCGGCCAGAGCTCCGCGGCGATCTACAAGGCGGCCGTGGAAGGCGCCGGCATGGAGTTCGTCGAGGCCCGCTACGAGGCGACCTCCCTGGACATGAGCTCCCAGCTCAACCAGCTGCGCTCGCAGAACCCGGACGCGCTGGTGCTCAACGGCTACGGCACCGCCGCGCTCTACACGATGCGCAGCCGGGCCCAGATCGGCTGGGACGTCCCCACCTACTGCGACCAGCTGGGTTCGAGCTTCCCCTACCTGAAGAACCTCGGCGCGGACCAGCTCAAGGGCGTCAACGTGGTGCTCTCCTCGGCGACCCTGACCACCAGCGAGCATCACCCGGGCCTGGCCGGCTTCATCGGGAAGATCAAGTCCAGTCCCGCGGCCGCCGGGATGTCCAGCACCGGCTGGGGCCTGTACGCCACCGGGCACGACGCGCTCGCCGTGGTCGTCTACGCGGCCCGGCAGGCCAAGTCCACCGACCCCGAGAAGCTCAAGGCGGCGATGGAGAGCCTGGCCAAGCCGACCGAGGCGCCGCTGTGGTTCAACGCCGGACCGGCCGGCCAGTACCTGCAGTACGCCTACTCGGGCACGAACCACTTCCCGACCGCCGGAGCCGACACCTTCCAGTACGTCTCGCCCGGCACCTACGACGGCGACGGCTTCTACTCGCCCGGCAAGGCGTGAGGCAGCGATGACGACGGTATGGGCGGGCCTGGCGACGGGCGCGATCTACTCACTGGTCGCGATCGGCTACAACGTGGTGCTGCTCGCCTCGGGCACGTTCAACTTCGCGCACGCCCAGCTGCTGATGATCGGCACCTTCCTGGCCTACACGGGGGCGGTCACCCTCGGGCTGCCGGCCATCCCGACCGTGCTGCTGGCCGCGGTGGGCACGGGGCTGGTGGCCCTGATCGAGGAGCGGATCGCGATCCGGCCGCTCCTCGGCAGGTCCGACGCGCACGGCGCGCTGATCACCACTGTCGGCGCCGCGACGATCCTGGACGGCCTGGCCGCCGCGATCTGGGGCAGGCAGCCCCTGACCGTGCCGTCGGGCCTGCCGGAGCGGCCGCTGGAACTGCTCGGCGGCGCGGTCCGGCCGATCGACCTGGTGCTGATCGTGCTCACCCTGGTGGTCGGCATCGGGCTGCACGTGTGGTCCCGGCATACCCTCACCGGCCTCGCCTCGCTCGCCTCCGCCGAGGACCGGCACGCGGCCTCGGCCCGCGGCATCAACGTACGGCTGCTCGGCGTCGGCGCCTTCATACTGGCCGGCGCCATCGCCGGGGCGTTCGGGCTGCTGGTCGGGGCGCGCACCTACGCGGTCTTCGACCTCGGGCACGCGCTGGCCCTCTTCGGCTTCGTGGCGATCGCGATCGGCGGCTCGGGCAGCCAGCTGGGCGGCCTGATCGGCGGCTTCGCCACCGGACTCATCTACGCGTTCGCCGTCCGCTACATCGGCGCGGCGTACCCGCAGCTCGTGGTCTTCGGGGTGTTCCTGCTGATCCTCTTCCTACGACCGCGCGGTCTCTTCGGCGCCGCGCTCGAACGGCGGGTGTAGCCATGAACGCATTGGCCGCATTCATCCAGCGGTTCCGCCCGCTGAGCGCTCTGCTCCTGCTGGCACTCCTGATGGCCGGACCCGCGACGGGCCTGATCAACGCCTACTGGTCGCGCACGGTGATGCTGATCGCGATCCTGAGCCTGCTCGTCAGCGGCCTCAACGTCGTCCTCGGCTACGCCGGGGAGCTGGCCATGGGGCAGGTCGCGCTCTACGCCGTCGGCGCCTACGTCGCCGGTTACCTGGGCGTCCAGTTCGGCACGGCGAACGTGGTGCTGGCGCTGGGCGCGGCGATCGTCGCGGCGGTCCTGGTCGGGCTGGTGACCGGGATACCCGGTCTGCGGCTCGGCGGCTGGTCGCTGGCGATGGTGACGTTCTTCCTCGTCATCCTGGTGCCGAACCTGATCGACGTCTTCGAGCACTTCACCGGTGGCACGCTCGGCCTGGCCGCGGCGGTCCCGACGCTGTTCGGGATGGAGATCACCGGCAACCGGCTGTACGTGCTGATCCTCGTGGTCACCGCGCTGTGGTTCGCCGTGGCCCGCAACCTGCTGCTCTCCCGGCACGGGAACATGTTCCTGGTGCTGAGGCAGAGCCCGATCCTCGCCTCGATCCTGGGCGTGTCGGTGTACCGGCTGAAGCTGCTCGTGTACGTCGTCGGCGCGATCCCGGCGGCCCTGGCAGGCGCGCTGTTCTCGATGCTCGACGGGTTCATCGCGCCGGAGACCTTCACCTTCTCCCTGGCGCTCAGCGTGCTGGCCGCCTCGGTCGTCGGCGGCGCGACGTCCGTCTACGGCGCCCTGGCGGGCGCGGCGGTGATGCAGCTCGGCCAGCAGACCTTCACCCAGTTCCAGGACTGGCAGCTGGTCATCTACGGTGCCTTCCTGCTGCTGGCCGGTGTCCTGTTCAACCGCGGTCTCGCCGGGCTCGTCAACGACGGCCTGGCCGCGGCCCGCCGCCGCGGCTGGCTGCCGCCGGGCCCGTCCGCCGCCGCGGCGGCCGCCGCCTCCGCCCAGGCGGAGCCGGAACTCGGGCAGCTGCGCGGTGCGGTGCTGCGGACCGAGGGGCTGAGCAAGTCCTTCGGCGGCAACAAGGCACTGCAGGACGTCTCGATCGAGGCGCGTCCCGGCGAGGTGACCGCCCTGATCGGGCCCAACGGGTCGGGCAAGACCACCCTGCTCAACCTGATCTGCGGCTTCTACAAGCCGTCCGGCGGGCGGCTGCTGCTGGACGACGAGGAGATCGGCGGGCAGCCGACGTACCGGATCGCCCGGCTCGGGGTGGCCAGGACCTTCCAGACCCCGCTGATCCCCAAGGACATGAACACGCTCGCCTTCGTCGCCACCGGCAGGTACGTGACGCACCGGGTCGGGCTCCTGTCGGCGGTGCTGCGGCTGCCCGCCTTCCGGCGCGGATACGCCGACGACAACGCCGAGGCGCTCGCGCTGCTGCGGCTGCTGGGCATCGAGGACATCGCCGACCAGCCGGTGGACTCGCTCGCGCTGGGCACCCGCCGGCTGGTCGAGGTGGCCCGATCGCTCGCCTCCGGCCCCCGGGTCTTCCTCTTCGACGAGGTCGGCTCGGGACTGGACGAGAGCGACCTGGTGGTCCTGGAACAGTCGATCGAGATGATCCGCCGGGCGGGCGGCACCGTGATCCTCGTCGAGCACAACTTCCCGCTGGTGCTCAAACTGGCCGACCGCATCCACGTGCTGAGCCAGGGACAGCTGATCGCCTCCGGCACCCCGGCGGAGATCCAGGCCAACCGCCGCGTGCTCGCCGAGTACACCGGCGCGACCGACGAGGAGCCGGAGACCGGGCCCGCCGGACCGGACACCGGGCCGGAAACGGCCGTGATCGCCGAACCCGCCGCGCGGAAGGGAGGCCAGTGATGCTGTCGGCCGTCGGAATCACCGGTGGATACGGAGACCTGCGGGTGCTCTGGGGCGTGGACGTGGCGGTCAGCCCCGGACGGACCACCGTCGTGCTCGGGCGCAACGGCGCGGGCAAGACCTCGCTGCTCTGCGCCATCGCGGGACTGCTGCCGACCGTCAGCCAGGGCACGGTGGTGCTCGACGGGCGGGACCTCAGCGGGACCCCGGCGCACCGGCGGATCCGCGCCGGGCTGGCGCTGGTGCAGGAGAACAAACGGGTCTTCCACGCCCGCACGGTCGAGGAGAACCTGCTCCTGGGCGGATACGCGCTGGGCGGCCTCAGGCTGCGCAGCGCGGCCAGGCGCGAGGCGCTGGAGAAGGCCTACGAGCGCTTCCCCGTGCTCGCGCAGCGGCGCAGGATGCCGGCGGGCAGCATGTCCGGCGGCCAGCAGCAGATGCTCGCCATCGGCCAGGCCCTGATGCCCGGGCCGAAGCTGCTGATGCTCGACGAGCCCTCGGCCGGCCTGGCGCCCGCCATCGTCGACGAGGTCCTCACGATGGTCGCCGCGCTGCGCGACGAGGGACTGTCCATCCTGCTCGTCGAGCAACGGGTGGAGAACGCGTTGGCGATAGCCGACGACGTGGTGGTGATGGAGAACGGACGCGTCGTCACCGCCGGCCCCAAGGCCGACTTCGACGACGGCGCCGTGATCCGCGAAGTGTACCTGGGCCGGTCGGACGAGCAGTTGACCACCGGCAACCGGTGAGAAGTAGGAGCAGAGGAATGCAACTGAAGGACAAGGTCGCCGTCGTGACCGGCGCGGCCCAGGGAATCGGCCGCGCGATCGCCGAGGCCTACGCCGCCGAGGGCGCGCGGGTGGCGGTCGTCGACGTGCAGGAGGAGGCCGCCGAGAAGGTGGCCGCCGGGATTCGCGAGGCTGGCGGGCAGGCGCTCGCCGTGGCGTGCGACGTGTCGAGCCGGGCGGAGGTGAACCGGACCGCGGCGACCGTCAAGGAGGCCTACGGGCCGATCGACGTCCTGGTGAACAACGCGGGCATCACCCGCCCCGCGATGCTGCACAAGATGACCGACGAGCAGTGGGACCAGGTCATCGCGGTGCACCTGTCCGGCTCGTTCTACTGGCTGCAGGCCGTGGTCCACGACATGATCGAGCGGGAGAGCGGGCGGATCATCTTCACCTCCTCCTCCACCGCGCAGAACGGTTCCATCGGGCAGGTCAACTACGCTGCCGCGAAGTCCGGCATGCTCGGCATGATGCGCTCCGCGGCGCGCGAACTCGGCCGCTACAACATCCTCGTCAACGCGGTGGCCCCCGCCGCGGCGACCGAGATGACGCTCAAGGTGCGCACCGACCCGCGCTTCGCCGACGGGATCAAACGGCTGCCGCTGCGCCGCCACGCCGAGCCCGAGGAGATCGCGCCCACCTTCGTCTACCTCGCCTCGGCGGCCTCCGGCTACGTCACCGGCCAGGTGATCTCGGTGGACGGCGGCGGGATGATGGTGCGTTGACGATGGCGGTGAGCTCGGGGCGCCGGCCACTGGACGGGATACGGGTGGTCACCTTCGCCCCGCTGTACCAGGGACCGTACGCGACGATGATGCTCGCCGACCTCGGCGCCGACGTGATCGTGGTCGAACGGCCGGGCACCGGGGACCCGGCCCGCGGTCAGGGCGTCATGTTCGACGCCCTGAACCGGGGCAAGCGCTCGGTGACCCTGGACCTCAAACAGCCGGCCGACCAGGAGACGGCGCTGCGGCTGGTACGCACCGCCGACGTCCTGTTCGAGGCGTACCGGCCGGGAACCATGGAGCGCTTCGGCCTCGGCTACCCCCGGGTGAGCGCCCTCCACCCCGGGCTGGTCTACGTTTCCCTCTCCGGATTCGGTCAGGACGGGCCGTACCGCGACAGGCCCGGGCACGACCTGATGTTCCAGGCGGTGGCCGGTCTGCTGGGCGGCCTGTGCGACCGGCCCGAGGCGGTGCTCCCGCCTCCCGACCTGGAGACGGGCGCCATCGTCGGCGCGCTGTACGCCGCCCTGGGCGCACTGGCCGGCCTGGTCGGCCGGGCCGCGACCGGGCGGGGCACGCACGTCGACCTGTCCACCCAGGAGGCGCTGATGTCGATCCTGTCGCTCCGGTACGAACCGGTGCTCAACGGGCCGGACGGCTCCGCTGCGGCACCGGGCCGCGAACCCGGATACGGGATGTACCGGTGCGCCGACGGGCTGCTGATCGCGCTGGGCATCGGCTTCGAGGACCACTTCTGGGCGGCGCTGTGCCAGGTGACCGGACTGACCGCCCACGCGCGGCTGAGCCAGGCCGAACGCCTGGCCAGGGGCGACGAGCTCGCCGGTGAGGTGGCCGGGGCGCTGGCCACCCGCCCCCGCGCGGAGTGGCAGGAGACGTTCGACCGGATCGGGGTCCCGGCCTGCCCGGTCCACCGGCCCGAGGACGCGCTCGACGACCCCCAGGTGACGGCCCGCGGGACGATCCGGCCGCTGTCGGACCGGCCGCTGCCCGACCGGCCGCGGCGCTACGTGCGCCAGCCGCTGCGCATGAGCGGATACCCCGACCCCGACTCCGCCGCGGCCCCGCTCCTGGGCGAGCACACCGCTTCGATCCTGGGTGAGCTGACGCCTCGACCGCACGCCGAGGAGGCGACCCGGCCGTGACCTCCCACGACCCCCCGAACATCCCCGGATTCGGCCACCTGTCAGAAGGCGGCCGGACCACGAGCACCACCGCGCCCCCGAAAGGCGGCCGGAGCATGACCAAGACCAGTACCGAACTCCGAGGGGTGACCGAGCCATGACGGCCAACGAATCCCGTTCCGCACTCGACAGGCTCCTTTCCCCCCGCTCGATCGCGATGGTGGGCGCCTCCAACAGCCCGACCCGCATCGGCGGCACCGTCTTCGCCAACCTGCTGCGCGCCTTCTCCGGTGACGTGCACCCGGTCCACCCCAAGGACGAGGTGGTCCAGGGCCGGCAGGCCTTCCGCACCGTCGCCGACCTGCCCGAGCCCGTGGACATGGCGGTGATCGCCGTGCCCGCCCCCGCCGTGGTGGACGTGGTCGCCGAGTGCGCCGCGCGCGGCATCGGCGGCGCGACCGTCATCACCTCCGGCTTCGCCGAGGCGGGGCCGGAGGGGCGGGCCCTGCAGGACCGGCTCGCCGAGGTCTCGCGTGAGACCGGCATCCGGGTCATCGGCCCCAACTGCATCGGATACATGAACACCCACGGCGGGGTGATGGCGAACTTCATGGTCACCGTGGACCAGCCGTTGCCGATGCCGGGACCGGTGGCCCTCGTCTCGCAGAGCGGCGGCTTCGGCTCCTACATCACCAACAAGGCGGTGCTCGCCGGGCTCCGGCTCGGCTGGTTCGTCTCCACCGGCAACGAGGTCGACGTGAACGTGGCGGCCGTGCTGCGTCACCTGGTCGAGCGGCCCGAGGTGGGGGTGCTGCTGTCGTTCGCCGAGACGCTGCGCGACCCGGAGGTCTTCATCGAGACCGCGCGGCGCGCCGCCGAGCTGGACAAGCCGCTGGTGCTGCTCAAGGCCGGGCGTTCCGAGGAAGCGGCGCGGGCGGCGATGAGCCACACCGCCTCGATCGTGGGCTCGGCGGGGGTGCTCGACGCGGTCTGCCGGCAGTACGGCGTCTTCGTCGCCTCGACGATGGAGGAGCTGCTCGACCTGGGCACCATCTTCCAGGACGGCCGCCGCGCCCGGGGCGACCGGGTGGCCGTGATGACCTCCTCGGGCGGCGCCGGAGTGCTGCTCGCCGACGAGGCGGGCCTGGCCGGGCTGTCGGTTCCGGTGCTGCCGGAGGAGGAGCAGCAGTCCCTGGCCGAGAAGATGCCGGTGCCGTTCTACGGCAGCACCGCCAACCCGGTCGACACCACCGCGCAGACCACCGCGATGCCCGAGGCGTACCGGAAGGTGCTGTTCTCGGTGGCGGAGAGCCCGTCCACCGACATGGTCGCGGCGGTCACCTGGGCCGGGCCCGGACCGGCCAACGACGCGATCGTGGAGATGTACCAGAGCATCGACAAGCCGGTCGCGATCCTGTCCACCGCCTGGAGCGAGCAGTTCCAGGAGGCCGGGGTGCCCACCTACACCGACCCGCGCCGGGCCATGGTCGCGCTCGCCGCGCTCGCCCGGCAGTCGCGCCGCCGGCCGGTGCCCGGCCCGGCGGGCTTCACCGCCGACGGCGACCGGGCGCGCCGCGTCCGCGAGCTGCTGGCGGGCGCCGGTACGGAGACGACCCTGCTGGAGTCGACCGGAAAGCGGATCCTGGCCGAGTACGGCGTGCCGGTGACCCGCGAGGAACAGGTCTCCACCGCCGACGCCGCCGTCGAGGCGGCCGAGCGCATCGGCGGGCCGGTCGCGCTCAAGGTGATGTCGTACCAGCTGCCGCACAAGTCCGACGTCGGGGCGATCCGGCTCGGCCTGCGCGGAGCGGACGCGGTCCGGGCCGGATACCTGGAGATGCTCGCCGAGGTCACCGCCCGGGAACCGGAGGCGCGCATCGAGGGCGTGCTGGTCCAGCAGATGGTGCCCGCGCGGATGGAGCTGACCTGCGGGGTGAACCGCGACCCGGTCTTCGGCCCGATGGTCGCGCTCGGACTCGGCGGTGTGCTCGTGGAGGTGCTCAGCGAGGCCGTACTGCTCCGCCCGCCGTTCGACGCCGACACCGCGCAGGCGGCCCTGCGGGAACTGCTCGGCGGCCGCCTGGTGACCGGGCGGCGCGGCCTGTCCGAGCCGGAGCGGGAGGCGGTGGCCAGGGTCATGGTCGGCCTCGGCGAGCTCGCGCTGGAACTGGACGAGGTGACCGAGGTCGACGTGAACCCGCTGCGCGTCGCCGACGACGCGGTGTACGCCGCCGACGCCCTGATCGTGGTGAGTCATGGTTGATCGCAGCGGCCTGATCGGCCACGAGTACCCGAGCTACAGCTTCCCGGTGGAGCACGGCAAGGTGCGCGAGTTCGCGCTCGCGGTCAAGAACGACGATCCGGTGCACCACGACGTCGAGGCGGCGCGGGCGGCCGGGTACGCGCACCTGCCCGTCTCGCCCACCTTCTCCGCGGTGACCAGCCACTGGGCCGTGCGGAGCGGCCCCGACGTCCTCGGCATGGACCTGAAGCGGGTGCTGGCCGGGGGCGCCGAGTGGGAGTACCTCGGCGACATCGTCGCCGGCGACGTGCTGACCGTCCGGTCGCGGATCGCCGACGTGCTGAGCAAGAACGGAAGCCGCGGCCCGATGACGCTGGTGGTCACCGAGTACACCTTCGTCAACCAACGCGACGAGACCGTGCTGCGGCTGCGCAGCACGGTGATCGAACTGGGGGAGTGATGATCAAGCAGGAGACCGCGGCGGACACCGCGCCGCAGGCGCCACCGGCGGGCCCGGTGACGCCCGCCCCGGCCCACAGGGTCGGCCCGCTGACCCGTACCGACTTTGTGCGGTACGCCGGGGCGGGCGGGGACTTCAACCCCATCCACCACGACGAGACCTTCGCCCGCGCCGCCGGATACCCCTCGGTGTTCGGGCACGGGCTGCTCACGGCCGGTGTCCTCGGCGGATACGCCGCCGCCTGGCTCGGCCGCCGGAACCTGCGCCGTTTCACGGTGCGGTACGTGGACCAGGTCTGGCCCGGCGACACCCTGGTGCTCACCGGCGAGGTGCTCCGCTCCGGCGGCACCCCGGACGGCGCCACCGAGGTCGAGGTGGCGCTCGCCGTGCACAGCGAGGCCGAGGGGCGCGGGCCGAGGCTCGTGCTCCGCGGCGGCGCGACCGCGACCTACCCCGCCGGGGCGCCGGAGGAGGAGGCATGACCGAGCTCGCCCCGCACGGGGGCTACCTCGAACGGCTCGTCTCGGGCCCCGAGGGCACCGTGCCGTTCCAGCTGTGCGACAACTGCCGGGCCGCGGTGTTCTACCCCAGGGTGCTCTGCCCCGAGTGCGGCTCGACCGAGCTGCGCTGGAGCGAGAGCGCCGGTCTCGGCACGGTCTACTCCACCAGCGTGCTCTCCCCGCGCGACAGCTTGCCGTACCCGGTCGTGCTGGTCGACCTCGACGAGGGGTTCCGCATGATGAGCACCGTGGTCGGCGTCCCCGCCGAGGACGTGCGGATCGGGACGCGGGTACGCGCCCGGGTCGAGCCGGACGGGCCGCGCGTCGTGTTCACCGTCGAAGCCGATCCGGAGGAAGCGTGATGAACGGATCCGACCTGCGCGGCGCGGCCGCGATCGTGGGAGTCGCCGAGTCCGACCTCGGCGAGGTCGGCCCCGACCGGTACGCCATCGACCTGGCGGCACAGGCCGCCGGCGCCGCGCTCGCCGAGGCCGGGCTGTCCACACGGGACGTCGACGGACTGTTCTGCGCGATCGCCGGACGCGGCATGGCGCCGCTCGACGTGGGCGAGTATCTGGGCGTCCGGCCCCGCTACACCGACGGCACGATGGTCGGCGGCAGCTCGTTCGTCTCGCACCTGTACCACGCCGCGCTGGCGATCGAGGCGGGGGCGTGCGAGGTCGCGCTGATCGTCTACGGCAGCACCGCCCGCTCCGACAGCGGCCGGGGCCGGCTCGCCATGGGGCCGCCGGAGCTGCCCTCCTACGAGGCGGCCTACCGGCCCCGCATGCCGATCACCGGGTACGCGCTGGCCGCCGCCCGCCACATGCACCAGTACGGCACCACCCGCACCCACCTCGCCGAGGTGGCGGTCGCCGCCCGCCGGTGGGCGATGCTCAACCCCAAGGCGTTCGCCCGCGACCCGCTGACCGTCGAGGACGTCCTCGCCGCGCGGATCGTCTCCAGCCCGCTGTCGACCCTGGACTGCTGCCTGGTCACCGACGGCGGCGGCGCGGTCGTGGTGACCCGCGCCGACCGCGCCCGGGACCTGCCCCGCCCGCCGGTGTACCTGCTGGGGGCGGGGGAGGCGCACTGGCACCGCACCATCTCCCAGATGCCCGACCTCACCGTCACCGCCGCGACCGAGTCCTCGGCCCGCGCGTACGCCATGGCGAAGCTGGGGCCCGCGGACGTCGACGTCGTGCAGCTCTACGACGCCTTCACCATCAACACCGTCATGTTCCTGGAGGACCTGGGCTTCTGCGCCAAGGGCGAGGGAGGCGACTTCGTCTCCGGCGGCCGGATCGCGCCCGGCGGGGCGCTGCCGGTCAACACCAACGGCGGCGGCCTGTCCTACTGCCACCCCGGGATGTACGGCATCTTCACCATCATCGAGGCGACCCGCCAGCTCCGGGGCGAGGCGGGGGAGAGGCAGCGGCCCGGCGCCACCGTCGCGCTCGCGCACGGCAACGGCGGCCAGTTCTCCAGCCAGGTGACCGCGATCCTCGGAACGGAGCAGAGCCTATGAGCCCCGCGGACCCCACGGGCCCGGCGGACCACGCGAGCCCGGCGGATCCCGCGGGGCCGGTGGACTCCGCGGGGGCCGAGGGATCCGTGGGCCCGGCGGACTCCGCCGGTGCGGACCCCGTCCTGACCGGGCGGGACGGTGCGGTGCTCACCGTCACGCTCAACCGCCCCGACCGGCTCAACGCGCTGGACGCGGCGACCCTGTACGCGCTCGCCGACGCCTGGCACGAGGCGGCCGACCCGGCCGTCCGGGCGGTCGTCGTCACCGGCGCGGGCCGCGGATTCTGCGCGGGCGCCGACCTGCGCGCCCCGCGGGACACCTCCGGCCCCCGCGGCGGGCTGCGCCACGCCTACCACCCGCACGTGCTGGCCATGGCGGCCCTGGAGAAACCCGTGATCGCCGCGGTGAACGGACCGGCCGCCGGTGCCGGGCTGTCCCTGGCCGCCGCCGCGGACCTGCGGATCGCGGCCGAGGGGGCGAAGTTCGTCCCGGCCTTCACCGCGATCGGCCTGGTGCCGGACGCGGGCGGCGCCTACTTCCTGCCGCGCCTGCTCGGCTACGCCCGCGCCTACGAGTGGCTGGCGACCGGCGGGCCGCTCACCGCGGCCGAGGCGCTCGCCTGGGGACTCGTCTCGGAGGTGGTACCCGCCGCCGAGCTGCTGCCCCGCGCCACCGAACTCGCCCACCGGATGGCCGGCACGCCGGGCATCGCGGTGGGACTCACCAAACGACTGCTCAACCACGGCCTGAACGTCGGGCTGGCCGAACTGCTCGACGAGGAGGCGCGGCTGCAGGTCCTGGCCGCCGCCGCGCCGGGACGGGATCAGGCCCGCAACCAGATGATCAGCCGCATATCCATGACCCGGGAGGATCGATGAGCGAGTACGCAACGGTGCTGGTCGACCGTAAGGACGGCCTGGCCATCATCGCGCTGAACCGCCCCGAGCGGCTCAACGCGATCGGCGGCGGGCTGGAGCGGGACCTCGGCCGGGCACTGGCCGACGTCGCCGCCGACCCGACGGTGCGGGCCGTACTGCTCCGCGGCGAGGGCCGGGCGTTCTGCGCCGGAGGCGACATCAAGGACATGGCGGACCAGGCCGCCGACAAGGTCGGGCCCAGCCCGGCCCAGCAGGTCTACCAGCTCCTGCACGGCCGCGACATCCTGGAGACCATCCTGTCGGTGCCGCAGCCGATCGTCGCCGCCGTGCAGGGCTACGCCATGGGGCTGGGCGCGACGATAGCCCTGTTCTGCGACGTGGTGATCGCCGCCGAGGACGCCCAGTTCGCCGACACGCACGTCTCGGTCGGGCTGGTCGCCGGCGACGGCGGAGCGGTCGCCTGGCCGCTGGCCATGCCGCTGGGAGCCGCCAGGTACTACCTGATGACCGGCGACCGGCTCAACGGGACCGAGGCGGCCCGGCTGGGGCTGGCGCTGCGGGCCGTACCGGCCGACCGGCTGCTGGACGAGGCGACCGCGGTCGCGCGCCGGCTGGCGGACGCCGCGCCGCTGGCGGTCCAGGGCACCAAGGCCACGGTCAACAAGATCGTGCGGGAGCGGCTGAACCTCCTGCTCGACCTGGGGCTCGTCCTGGAGGGCGGCACCTTCGTCAGCGAGGACCACAAGGAGGCGGCCGCCGCGTTCGTCGCCAAGCGCAAGCCCAACTTCCAGGGACGGTGAATCAGTGAAGATCGTTGTCTGTGTCAAGCATGTTCCCGACATGGCGTCGGAGCCCGGGTTCACCGCGGACCACACGGTCGACCGCGACGGCGTCCAGGGACGGCTGTCCGAACTGGACGAGCACGCCGTCGAGCAGGCGCTGCGCGTCGTGGACGCGGCGCCGGACACGCACCTCACCTACCTGACCGTCGGACCGGCCGCGGCGGCGGAGGCGCTGCGCAGGGCGCTCGCGATGGGAGGTCACGCCGCGGTGCACGTCAGCGACGACGCGATCGCGGGCTCGGACGCCCCGGCCACCGCGCTGGTGCTCGCCGCCGCGCTGCGCCGGCTGGAGCCGGACCTCGTGCTCTGCGCGATGGCCTCGACCGACGGCGCCACCTCGCTGGTGCCGGCGATGCTCGCCGAGCACCTGGCGCTGCCGCAGCTCACCTTCGCCGCCGAGCTGACCGTCGAGCCCGCGACCGCCACCGTGCGCGTCCGGCGCGACGGCTCGGAGGCGACGGAGCAGCTGGAGACGCCGCTGCCCGCGGTGGTCTCGGTGACCGACCGCACCGGCGAGGCGCGGTACCCGTCCTTCAAGGGGATCATGGCGGCGAAGAAGAAGCCCCTGGAGACCTGGAGCCTCGCCGACCTGGGGGTGCCCGCCGACCAGGTGGGCGCCGCCGCGGCCCGCACGGTGGTCGACGAGATCACCGCCCGCCCGCCCAGGACGGCCGGCGTCGCACTGCCCGACGAGGGCGAGGGCGGGCTGCGGCTCGCCGACTTCCTGTCCGGCCAGAAGTTCATCTGAGGGAGGGGTTGCCATGGCAGAGGTCGTGGTGCTCGTAGGACACGTCGCGGGACAGGTCCGCAAGCCGAGTCTGGAACTGCTCACCCTGGCCCGCCGGCTCGGCACGCCGGTCGCCGTGTGCGCGGGCGCCGGACCGGGCACCGAACTGGGCGCTGAGGCGCTCGAGACGCTCGGCCGGTACGGCGCGCGGCGCGTGCACCTGGTCGAGGCGGACAACCTCGAGGAACACCCGGTCGGCTGGGTGCAGATCCTGGCCGACCTGGCCGGTGACACGGCGCCGGAGGCCGTCCTGGTGGAGTCCACCCCGGAGGGCAGGGAGGTCGCGGCGCGCCTGGCGGTACGGCTGGGCAGCGGTGTGCTCACCGACGCCGTGGACGTGCGGCCGGGCCCGTCGGGCCCGGTCGTCAGCCAGTGGGCCTTCGCGGCCGGTTACCAGGTCACTTCCCGGGTGACCCGCAGTGTCCCGATCATCGCCGTCAAGCCGAACGCCGTCGCGCCCGTGCCGGAGCCGGTCGAGCCGTCGGTCGGCCGGGGCGGGCTGGAGCTCGACGAGGCGTCCCTGCGCACCCGCGTGACCTCGCGCGCCGTACGGCAGAGCACCGGCCGGCCGCAGCTGACCGAGGCTGAGGTCGTGGTGTCCGGCGGGCGGGGACTGGGCGGCGCCGAGCACTTCGGGCTCGTCGAGCGGCTCGCCGACGCCCTGGGCGGCGCGGTGGGCGCCTCCCGGGCGGCGGTCGACGCGGGCTGGTATCCCCACGCCTACCAGGTCGGCCAGACGGGCGTCACCGTGTCGCCGCAGCTCTACCTGGCCCTCGGGATCTCCGGCGCCATTCAGCACCGCGCCGGGATGCAGACCAGCAAGACGATCGTGGCGGTGAACAAGGATCCGGAGGCGCCCATCTTCGAGCTGGCCGACCACGGCGTGGTGGGGGACCTGTTCGCGGTGGTGCCCCAACTGCTGGACGAGATCGCGCGGCGGCGAGATTAGTGGGAGTCTTCCGGGATTTCCGGGAACTGCCCAGAGAGGTCGGGATCCTGGCTGTCGTGGCGTTCACCGTCGCCGTCGGCTTCGGCATCCAGTCACCGGCCATCCCGGTCTTCGCCGGGGAGTTCGGGGTGGGGAGCGCGGCGGTCGGCGCGCTGGTGTCGGCCTTCGCCTTCATGCGCCTGGCCACCGGGCTCCCCGGCGGCTGGCTGGTCAACCGGTTCGGCGAGCGGAAGGTGCTCACCACCGGGATGGCGCTGCTCGCGGTGACCAGCGTGCTCGCCGGGCTGTCCTGGAACTTCCCGCTGCTGCTCGTCTTCCGGGGAGCCTGCGGGATCGGGTCGGCGATGTACTCCGTCTCGGCGATGAGCCTGCTGCTGCGGATGACACCGGCGGCGACCCGGGGCCGGGCCACCGGCCTGTTCCAGGGCTGCTACTACCTCGGCACGGTGACCGGCCCGGCGCTGGGCGGCGGGCTGCTCGGCATCTCGCCCAGGCTGCCGTTCTTCGTCTACGGCGTGGCGGTCGCGATCGCCGGGACCATCGCGACGGTCGCGCTGGCGCGCGCCGCGCGGGAGGAGGAGCCGCAGGAGCGGGCCGCCGCCTCCCGGCAGCGGATATCGGTCGCCCGCGCGCTGGCGCACCCGTCGTACCGGGCCGCGCTGACCACGAACTTCGGCCTCGGCTGGGCGGTGTTCGGGGTCCGCGTCTCGGTGCTGCCGCTCTTCCTGCTGCACGTGCTGCAGGCCGGGCCCGGCTGGATCGGGGTCGGCCTGGCGGTCGGCGCGGTGCTCCAGGCGGTCACCCTGCCGGTCGCCGGACGGATCGCCGACCTGTGGGGGCGCCGGCTGGCGTTGATCGCGGGAGAGAGCCTGATCTTCGGCAGCCTGATCATGGTAACCACGTGGCAGGCACTGCCCGGATACCTGACGGCCTTCGCCCTGATGGGACTCGGCACCGCCTTCTGCACCACCGGCGGGGCCGCCGCCGTCGGTGACGTGACCCAGGGCCGGGGCGGTACCGCGATCGCCACCTACCAGATGGCGGCGGACCTCGGCATGGTGGTCGGCCCGCTGCTGGCCGGGCAGATCGCCTCGTCCTACTCCTACGAGACGGCCTTCGCCGCCACCGCGGTCGTGGTGCTGATCGGGCTGATCATGGCGATGGGGATCCCCCGGATGCTCACGCCGAAGCCCGGAGCCGAACCGGCCGACGGCTGACGGCTGCCGGCTGATGACCACCGGCCTCGGCCGGTCCCGGGATCCGGCGTCATACGGGACGTCGGCCCATCCGGCCCCTTGCCGGTCCCGGGATCGGCCGGGGCCGGTCCGGGGCGCGTGACGCCGTTCTCAGGGGTATCCCTGAGGGCGGACCCTGGCTTGTCCCTGACTTCGTCCTCCCGCTCTGCCGCGGGGCCGTACCGGAACGTAGCGTGGAGCCATGGGACGGATTCTGCTGATAGTGGCGGCCGTGGTGCTCGCCTTCTTCCTGCTCGGCTCGCTTCTGGGTCTTGTCTTCGGCCTGCTCAAGTGGGCTCTGATCATCGGCCTGGTGGCCGTGGTCGTCGCGTTCGCGGTCAGGCTCTTCCGCTCCTCCGGTATCGGAGGCTGACAGGCTCGGGCGGGGTCCGGCGCCGAGGGGTCGGCCGTGTCCGGGACCCCGCCCGGCGCTCTGTCCGGGCCCTCGCCCGGCCGGGTTCCGCGCCCACCGAGTACCACTGAGTACCACTGCGTACCACTGAGTACTGAGGCGCGGCGCGTGGAGCCCGGCCGCTCCGGGGGAACCCGGGCCGGGGCGGTGGACCGCCCCGGCCGGTGTCGTTATGAAGAACGTTCATGTTCTTTTCCGGATCGGCCGCTTTCGTGAGAAGAGCGACGATCCTCCGGTGATAGTTCGCTACGTACGGATTTGCATTCTTATATTTCGATTCCGATGTTCCGGGGCCGGAAGACGAGGAGCGGGCATGGAAGATCCGGAGCTGGGGGTGCGGCGGATGGTCAAGCAGTGGGCGGGCAAACGGCCAGATATCGATGCGCGGCCCTTGGCCCTGTTCGGCCGGCTCACCCGCGCCGACGCCCTGGCGGGAACGGTCATCGCCTCCGCGCTGCGCACGCACGGCCTCAACCGGGGGGAGTTCGACGTGCTCGCCACCCTGCATCGTGGCGAAGACCCGGAAGGGCTGTCCCCGGGGACCCTGGCCTCCTCGATGTCGCTCTCCCCGGCTGCGACCACCAACCGCATCGACCGCCTGGAGGCCGCCGGGCTGCTGACCCGGGGGCCCGACCCCGCGGACGGCCGCGGGGTGCGGGTCCGGCTCACCGCCAAGGGGCGGGAGATCGCGGACGAGGCGGTCAGCGATCACGTGCGGGGCATGGAGCGCATGCTCTCCGGTCTGTCGGCCGCCGAGCGCGACCAGCTCTCCGGCCTGCTGGCCCGGCTGCTGCACAGCATCACGAGGGTCGGCTGACCCGGAGAGCGCCGGGTTCTACCGGCGGCGGCGTTCCGCCCCGAGACCGAGGGCCCTGGACACCTCGCCGACGTTGTGGAACTCCCCGTCGGGCAGGTCCTGCAGGCTCGCCACGAGGCTGTCGGGGGCCAGTTTCGTCTCGGCGTGGGCCAGCAGCCGGTCGCGGTCCGCGGGCCATCGGGCGTCGCTCAGCCACTTCGCGAGGGCGCTGCGACGTCCGACGTCGCCGGGAGTGATCCCCGCAGGGGTGCCCGGTTCGTGTCCCGGGGGATACCTCTTGGGGATCAGTTCCTCGTCGGCGTCCCCCAGAGGCTCGGGGTCCAGCCGCTCCTCCGCGTGGGTCGGGCCACCGCCGCGGACGGTTCCCCTGACCTCGTGCTTGCGTTCCTCGTCGACCCGCGGGCCGTGCTTGGCGCTGCCACGTTCGGCGTTCATGGCCTCAGCTCCCGAAATAGGGTCATCATCAGATGGCCGTACCCATTCCGGCCCTTGCGAACATCCGCCGTTTCCATCGCGGGCGTTCTCTTTTACCAGGTCGCGGCCTTTCCCGGGGGAGCGGCGAGAAGAGGGCGCCGCCCGGAGCGCGACGGTTCATGCCCTCGCCGGTTTCCACTCCGTCCGGGCGGATACTGGGGGAAGGGGAGCGGAACGCCGGTCTTTCGCGGCTCCTTGTGCGTGTCGCGCCCGACCGGCGCCGGAAGAGGCGGTTCCCGTGCCGATCTCGTTCGGTCGCTCTCGAATCCGCCCGTCCGCCGTCCGAGGGGCGGCGGCCGTCGAGGAGGTCACTGATGGCGATCGCGACGATCAACCCGGCCACCGGCGAGACTCTGAAGACCTTCGAACCGCTCGACGAGCGAGAGATCGAGGAACGGCTCGCGCTCGCCGCCGCCGCGTTCCCTGCCCACCGGGCCACCGGCTTCGAGCAGCGGGCGTCCTGGATGCGCAGCGCGGCCGACCTGCTCGAAAGCGAGCAGGAGGAGGTGGCGCGGCTGATGACCACCGAGATGGGCAAGACGCTGGCCGCCGCCCGCGCCGAGGCGGCCAAGTGCGTGACCGGGATGCGCTACTACGCCGACCACGCCGAGGAGTTCCTGGCGGACGAGCCGGCCGACGCGCGGGCGGTGGGCGCGCGGCGCGCCTACGCGCGCTACCAGCCGCTGGGACCCGTGCTCGCGGTGATGCCGTGGAACTTTCCCCTCTGGCAGGTGATCCGCTTCGCCGCGCCCGCGCTGATGGCCGGCAACGTGGGGCTTCTCAAGCACTCGTCGAACGTGCCGCAGACCGCGCTCTACCTGGGCGAGCTGTTCACCCGGGCGGGCTTTCCCCGGGGCTGCTTCCAGACCCTGCTGATCGGATCCGCGCAGGTCGAGCCGGTGCTGCGGGACGAGCGCGTGGTGGCGGCGACCCTGACCGGCTCGGAACCGGCGGGCCGGTCGGTCGCCTCCGTCGCCGGTGGCGAGGTCAAGAAGACCGTCCTGGAGCTGGGAGGCTCGGACCCCTATGTCGTGATGCCGTCCGCCGATCTCGACGGCGCCGTCTCGACCGCGGTCACCTCGAGGGTGCAGAACAACGGCCAGTCCTGCATCGCGGCCAAGCGGTTCATCGTGCACGCCGATGTGTACGAGGAGTTCGCCGGTCGCTTCGTGGAGCGGATGGAGTCGCTGAAGGTGGGCGACCCCATGGACGACTCGACCGACGTCGGCCCGCTCGCCACCGAGCAGGGGCTCGACGACCTGGAGAAGCTGGTGGCCGACGCGGTCGGGCGCGGCGCCCGGGTGCTGTGCGGCGGGGTGAGCCCGGACCGGCCCGGCTGGTTCTACGAGCCGACCGTGCTCGCCGGGATCACCCCGGAGATGAGGCTGTTCCGGGAGGAGGTGTTCGGTCCGGTCGCCTCGCTGTACCGGGTCGGGGACATCGACGAGGCGGTCGCGCTGGCCAACGTCACCTCCTTCGGGCTGGGCTCGAACGCCTGGACCACCGACGAGGCCGAGCAGGAGCGCTTCGTCGCCGAGCTGGAGTCCGGCATGGTCGTCGTCAACGGCATGGTGGTCTCCTACCCGCAGCTGCCGTTCGGCGGCGTCAAGAACTCCGGATACGGCCGGGAGCTGTCCGCGCACGGCATCCGCGAGTTCTGCAACCTCAAGACGGTCTGGATCGGCTGAGCCGTCCACGGTGCCCGTGTACCCGCGTGCCCGTCCGGGGAGGCCGGGCGGGCACGCGGGCGCCGACGAAGCGGACCGGCCCGCCAGGGGACGCGCCCCAGGGGGTCGCGGGCCGGTCCGAGATCATGGGATGGAGCGGCGCAGCGCGACCGCGTCGTGCAGGACCTTGGCCGGGGCGTGGCCGTCGATCAGCAGCCTGCGCATCAGCACCGCGACCTCGCGCATGGTGTCCGGGGTGAATCCCCGGCGGGTCACCTCCTGGGTGCCGATCCGCAGGCCCCGCATCGGCTCCCCGGGGGCCTGGCCGGGCAGGCCGATGCCGCTGAGGTAGACACCGCCCTCGGCCAGCAGCCGGGCCGCGGCGTCCCCGCCGCCGAACGCCTCCGCGTCGACCGCGACGTGGTGGGAGACCGTCCAGCCGAGGTGGGGCGCAGCCACGGCGAAGCCCTCCGCGGCCAGCGCCGCGGCCAGCGCTCCGGCGTTCGCGACGCAGGCGTCGGCGTAGGCGGGACCGTTCGCGGCGTGCTCGGCGGCCGTGACCGCCAGCGGAGCCAGCCGGGAGGCGTCGTAGTTGGCCGTCAGCCCCGGATAGGCGGCGGAGGAGACCCGGCGCGCGAGGTCCTCCTCGCGCGTCACGATGGCCGCCCCCGGCGGCCCGCCGAAGGACTTGTAGGTCGACATGGTCATCAGGTGGGCGCCCTCCTCCAGCGGCCGCTGGAAGCGACCGCCCGCGATCAGGCCGGCCATGTGCGAGGCGTCGTAGACCAGTACCGCCCCCACCTCGTCGCACGCGGCCCTGACCCGGGTGACGTCGTGCGGGAACAGCATCAGGCTCGCCCCGATCATCACCAGGACGGGCCGGTGCTCGCCGAGGAACCCCGGCAGGGCGTCGTGGTCGATGCCGAACCGGTCCGCGTCGTAGGGCAGGTCGGCCACCCGCAGGCCCCGGATCCCGGCGGCGCCCTGGGAGTGGTGGCTGGTGTGGCCGCCAGCGGCCTCGGGGAGCACCGCGATCGTGTCGCCCGGCGCGGCGAAGGCGGTGTAGCAGGCCAGGTTGGCCAGCGTCGCGCTCTGCAGCCTGACCTCGGCGAACTCCCCGCCCATCAGGGCCGCGACCTGGAGGGGGGCGAGCACCTCCAGCACGTCCAGCTCCTCCAGGCCGGTCTGGAACTTGTCCCCCGGCCAGCCCATGGAGGGGCGGCCGCCCAGCGCGACCTCGTGGACGGCCCTGGCGCGCTCGCTCATCGTGTTGGTGCCCGCGTAGAGCACGATGCCGTCCTCGTCGAGCCTTCCCCTGTGCTCGGCCAGCACCGCCTCGACCAGCCGGACGACCTCGTGCAGTTCCAGGGAGCCCGTCTCCGCCTCGAGTTCCACCAGGCGGCGCTGTGCCCTGGGCGGCGCCCAGGGAGCGATCCGGCTCCGCTTCTCCACGCATGTTCCTTTCGGGAGGCGATGGATGTGACGGTACGGCCCGCGCCGAAACCAGTCATCGTCTTGTCAGCGGAGATCTTTCATACATCTGTAGGATTCGACGATGATCGGCGATGATGTCCAGGATCTCCTCGACTCCCTGGCCGAGGCGGTCGGGCGGGGCATGGCGGTGGACGACCCCGAAGGCCGGGTCGTCGCGCACAGCGTTCACCACGGCGAGGTCGATCAGGTCCGGGCCCGGGCGATCCTGTCCCGGTCGGTTCCGCCCCAGGTGAAGGCCTGGCAGGAGGCTCACGCCGTGACCACGGTCCGCGAGCCGGTCAGGGTTCCCGCCAACCCGGCGCTCGGCATGGCGGCGCGGCTCTGCGTGCCGCTGCTCCACCAGGACAGGCGCGTCGGGCTGCTGTGGATCATCGAGGGCGACGGCCCGCTGAGCCCGGAGGAGGAGGCCCGGGTCGTCCGGGACGCCGCCGCCATCGCCGCACTGCTCGACGACGGCGGCGGCTCGGGAACGCTGCGCAGGCTCCTCGCCGGGGGGAGCACCGCGGGGCAGGCCGCCGGTGTGCTCGGCGAGGGGGCGCTGTGCCTGCTGGCTCTTCGGGGCGGCCGGGAGGATCTGGGCAGGACGGTCGGCGGCGAGCTCGCCCGGATGCGGCGTCCCCCGGTCTTCACGGTCCTCGACCGGCACGCCGTGGTGTTGCTGAACGGCGGTGAGGACGCCTGCGCGCTGGGGGAGCGGCTGATCGCCCGCACCGGGGGCGCCGCAGGGGTCAGCGCGGTGCACGCCGGGCTCGATTCGGTTCCCGAGGCCTACCGGGAGGCGGTCGCCGCGGCCAGGGCGGCGGTGGCGGAACCGGCGCTCGGACCGGTCGCCCGCTGGCCGGAACTCGGCGTCTACCGGCTGCTCGCCGAGCCGGCGGCGACCCCGCTCGGCCCGCTGCGCCAGCACCGGGTCCTCGCCGTCACACTGGAGACCTATCTGGACAGCGGGGGAGACGCCCAGGAGACCGCCAAGCTGCTCCACCTGCACCGCACCAGTCTCTACTACCGCCTGGCCAGGATCGAGGAGCTCACCGGGCGCAGCCTGAAGGATGGATCCGACAGGTTAGAACTTCATCTCGCGCTGAAGCTGGCCCGCTGGAATGCGGTGTAACGAGTAATAATCCGGGCAAAACTTTTGCGGTGCGGCAGTTGATCAGCGAGATCGCCACGGTCATGATCGTTTTCAGCCTCGTCGGGCTGGCGGTGCTTCTCCTCTCCGTCGTCGCCCTAGCCGTCCTGGCGGCGCTCGCCGTCACGGTCGTCCCCCAGCGGGTCGCCCGCAGGCGGCGCGTTCACGGGAGGGACGCGACCGGCGGGCGCGGAGGCGACACCGCGGGAAGCATGGCGAGGAACCCTGTGCGGAACGCCACGGGGAGCGCTGTGGAGGGCGGCGGGGGAAACGCCGCGGCGACCGGCGGTGCTCCCCGGGAGCGGTTCCTCCAGACGCCCTCTGTCCGGACACAGCCTTCCCGGACGCTGTCTCCCCGGGCGCGGCCCTCCGCCGTAAGGCCTCCCCTGAGACCGCCTCCGCCGGGCGCGTGACGTGGATCTCCTGGATCTCCGCCCGCTCACCTGACCCTGACGTGCTGGTCCACGCGCGCGTGGTCCCCCGTGTACAGGTCGTCCTCGAACGTCCCGCCGGAGTCCGGGTGCTCCGCGTGCCGTCCGTGCTCCTCGCTGAGCAGGAGCGACAGGCCCGGAGCGTCCTCGACGAAGCGCAGGGTCTTCTCCAGGCAGACGATCGAGCCCCGCTCGGGCCGGTTGACGAAGCGGATGTCGTCGGCCAGGGCCCTCATGATGAGCAGGCCCCGGCCGTGCTCGGACGTGGGAGAGGGGGAACGGGCCGCCGAGAAGTCGAAGCCGTTCCCCGTGTCCACCACCTTGATGACGCAACGGTCCCTGAGGAGCTCGGTGCTCACCATGTAGTCGTCACTCGGGGTCGCGTGCTGGATCACGTTGGAACACGCCTCCGAGAGCATGAGCAGGATGTCCTCGCGGATCTGCGGTTCAACCCCCAGCGCGCGGAGCGAGGCGTCCAGTAACTGCCTGATGACGGGAACGCTCGCGGCGTCACGCGGCAGGCGTAGCGCGATTGTGGCCTCCACAGTCCCTCCTTCGCAGTCGACCTCTGGCGACCTCTAGAGCCTTGCCCCACGGGGATCGTCCTAATCGAGGAAGACGGATCGCTTCTCGCTCTCCGCCCTCCCGGGGCTCCCCGTCCTCCGGCTTCTCACCCGCGCCCGCCGTCCCGTTCCCGTCCCCGTCGTCCGCGGTACGGCGCGCCGTACCGCGTCGCCGTACGGGCGGGCGCGGGAGAGGGGCGGAGCGCGGGTGATGGGTGGCTTTCGGCGGGCGGTCATGCCGTGGGGCCGTGAATCATGCGAGGGGTGCCGATTCAGGACGAACCTTGCGCCTGCGCAGACCCGAGGCGATCAGCCTGGCGAGGAGCTCGCGTGACGAGACCGCCTCGGCGCCCAGGGAGATCGCCCGCTCGTAGACGGTCTCCGGGACGTCGTAGTGGTCGCGGTCGAAGGCGCGGGAGGGCATGCCCAGCAGGGTGGCGAAGGCGTGCAGCTCCTCGACCGTGCTGTCGCTCACCAGGTGCGACCAGAGCAGGCCGCGGGGACCCGGCCAGTTCGGCGGGTCGATGAGGACGCTCATCGGCGCAGCAGGTCGAGCGCGACCTCCAGGGCGGCGGCCCTGCGCTCCTCGTCACTGATCGACTCGTCCCTGAAGACGAACCAGGAGGCGTGCAGGGCGAACAGGGACATCGAGTTCCTCAGCCGGGTGGCCGTCGAGTCGCCCGGCTCGATGAGGAAGGTGAGCACCTCGAACATCCGGTCGCGGGTCTTCTCCATCACCGGGTGGTTCTTCAGCGAGGTCTGGTTGCGCTCGAAGAAACGCATGACCTCGTGATGCCGGCCGCGGTGCAGGTCCTCGGAGTAGCGGCGGACCAGCTCGCGGCGCGTCTCCTCGGTGCGGGGCTGGGTCTTCGCCCAGTCGATCAGCTTCTCGACCTCGCGCAGCCGGTCCTCGGCCATGCTGGCGACGATCTCGTCCTTGCTCTTGAAGTGGTAGTAGAGGGCGGCCTTGGTCACGCCGAGTTCCTCCGCTATCTCACGGAGCGAGGTCGCCTCGTAGCCCTGTTCGACGAAAAATTTCAGGGCGATCTCCTGGATGCGGGTCCGGGTATCGGCGTTTTCCCTCATGGTTCCCTTTACGGCGAAATTAACTTGACGACCGGTAAGTAGGCGCCCTACATTTCCCATCATATCCGACACTTACCGGTCGGCAAGTAAGCAAGATCTTCATCTAGGGGGCAACAGAAGTGACGGAGACCGCGGCCTTGCCGGCGCGGCGGCGCGAGGTCATGGTGGTACTGCCAGGCCTGATGCTCGCGATGGTCCTGGCCATGCTCGACAACATGATCGTGGGAACGGCGATGCCCCGCATCGTCGGTGAGCTCGGGGGCCTGGCTCACCTTTCCTGGGTGGTGACGGCCTATGTGCTCGGCACCACCGTATCAACCCCCATCTGGGGAAAGATCGGCGACCTGTACGGCAGGAAGACCATCTTCCTCGCCTCAATTGTGATCTTCATGGTGGGGTCCGCGCTCTGCGGCATGGCCGGATCCGAGATGCTGGGCGGCCCCACCGACGGCATGGGCCAGCTCATCGCCTTCCGGGCGCTCCAGGGCCTCGGCGCGGGCGGCCTGATGGTCAACGCCATGGCGATCATCGGTGACCTCGTCCCGCCCCGCGAGCGCGGCCAGTACCAGGGCATCATGGCCGGTGTGATGTCGCTCGCGATGATCGCGGGGCCGTTCGTCGGCGGCTTCATCACCGACCACCTCGACTGGCGCTGGGCCTTCTACGTGAACCTGCCCATCGGGTTCGTCGCCCTGGCGCTGCTGGCGGCCAAGCTCAAGCTGCCCACGTACCGCACCGAGCACCGCATCGACTGGATCGGCGCGATCCTGCTGTCCGTCGGCATCACCGCGCTGGTCCTCATCACCACCTGGGGCGGCAACGACTACGACTGGGGCTCGCCGCAGATCCTCGGCCTGGCCGCGATCGCCGTGGTCAGCCTGGCGATCTTCATCCCGTTCGAGCGTCGCGCCGCCGAGCCGATCATGCCGCTCAACGTGTTCCGCAACCGGAACTTCACGCTGATCTCCCTGGTCGGCTTCCTGCTGGGCTTCGCGATGTTCGGCGCCATCAACTTCCTGCCGCTGTTCCAGCAGACGGTCCAGGGCGCCTCGGCCACCAACTCCGGCCTGCTCCTGCTGCCGATGATGGCCTCGGCCATGGTGATCTCGCTGTTCGTCGGCCGGGCCATCACCACGACCGGCAAGTACAAGCGGTACCCGGTCCTCGGCGGCGTGATCATGGCGATCGCCATGTGGCTGCTCTCCACGATGAACGTCGACACCCCCTCGTGGCAGACCGGCGTCTACATCGCGGTGCTCGGCCTGGGCATGGGCTTCCTGATGCAGACCACCATGCTGATCGCGCAGAACAGCGTGGAGCAGAAGGACCTGGGCGTCGCCAGCAGCGCCTCGACCTTCTTCCGGTCCATCGGAGGCTCGTTCGGCGTCTCGCTGTTCGGCGCGGTCTTCAACCACCAGCTCACCGCCAACCTGACGAGCAAGCTGGGGCCGGCCGCGGGCGAGAAGCTCGCCTCGGGCGGCGGCCAGTTCAACCCGGCCGCCCTGCACGAACTGCCCCCGGCCGTGCGGACCGGCTTCCTGGAGTCACTGGCGAACTCCATCGGCAGCGTGTTCTGGTGGGCCATCCTGTTCGCCGTCCTCGTGCCGATCTTCGCCGTCTTCATCAAGGAGATCCCGCTGCGCGGCGGCCCGGAGCAGGGCGCCGAGAGCGAGGCTCCGGTCCCGGTTCTCGACTGAGCAAGTCGCGGCCCGGACAGGAGCAAGTCGGGACCCAGTGAGAACCAAGTCGCCCTCCGCAGACTGGGCGGCATGGAAACGACCGAAGCAACCGCCACCGCCGCCGGGTACCTCACCCGGCGGCCCAGGGCCGAGGACGCCGCCGACATCCACGAGCTGATCTCCCTCTGCGACACGCAGGTGATCGGCAAGGCGGACATGACCTTCGACGACGTCGCCGACCAGCTGAACGAGCCCTCCTTCGACCGGGAGAGCGACGGCTGGGTCGTCCACGACGGGACGGGCCGCCTGGTCGCCTGGGCCTGGGCGTGCCGCAAGGGCGGTGGCGACAACGTCGACATCGACGTGGTGGTGCACCCCGGCGCGCCGGAGCTCACCGGCGCCCTGTGGGACACCGTGATCGAGCGGGCGGCCCGGATCGCCGCCGAACTCGGCCACGACAGGGCCGTGGTGGACATCGGCCTCTACCGGGAGGACAGCGGCAAGCGCGCCATCGCCTCCGCCCGGGGGTTCGCCGCGGCGACGAGCTTCATCCGCATGCTCGTCGACCACGGCCCCTCGGTCCCCGAGCCCGCCTGCCCGCCCGGGGTGACGATCCACCACGGGACGACCGAGCAGGTGCGGCGCGAGGGCCACGCCGTACAGCAGGCCGGTTTCGCCGAGCACTTCGGGTTCACCCCGAAGGACTACGACGAGTGGTACGCCGACCTGGACTCCTCGGCCAGCACCGACTGGGCGCAGCTCGCGGTCGCGCGGGTCGACGGCGAGCCCGCGGCGATGCTGCTGGGCACCGACGCCTTCGCCGGGGACGAGAACTCCGGCTACGTGCGCCAGCTCGCCGTACTGCCGGCCTTCAGGGGACGCGGGCTCGGCCGTCTCATGCTGCGCAAGGCGTTCGCCGCCGACGCCCGGCGCGGCCGGGTCGGCACCTACCTCCACGTGGACGCCAACAACAGCACGCCCGCGCTGGACCTGTACCTGTCGGTCGGCATGCGGCAGGTGCTGGCCATCGACGTCTGGCGCAGGACCGTGACCGTCTGATCCCCCGCGTGCCACGACCCCGGAGCCGCTCTCCCGGCCGGGACGTCCCCGGCAGGGAAAGGCGTCACCGCCGCAGCAGCGGCAGCGCGCAGAGCGCGGCGGCCAGGGCCGCGACGGCCGGTGCCACCCCGACGCCCGCCATCGGCCACCCGCTCAGGTACAGCGTGCCGATCGTGGCCACGCCCACGACCTGGCCGAGCTGGGTCACCATGACGAACAGGCCGCTGGTGTCCGGGGCGTCCTGCGGTGACACGTGGGTCAGCGCGATCGACAGCAGCGGGCTGAACGCCCCGCCGAGACCGAGCCCGGCCACGGCCTGCGCGATCGCCATGAACGGCTGGCCGTGGCCGCCGCCGCTCAGCGACGCGGCCAGACCCAGGTAGCCCAGCGCGGCCACCCCCAGGGAGACGACGACCATGTGACGCCACAGCCGCTGCGGAACCCGCCGCCAGTTGAGGCTGGCCGCGGCGAACGCCGCCGCGGCGGGCACGAACGTCAGACCGGCCCGCAGCGGGCTGTCGCCCAAGGCGCCCTGCAGGTGCTGGGCCAGGCTGAACAGGAACCCGCCGTAGGCCGCCATCATCCCGAAGACCGCCAGCGCCGCGGGCAGCACGCCGGAGGCCCGGAGCACCCGCGCCGGCACCAGGGGCGCGGCTGCCCGCCGCTCCACCAGCACGAAGACCCCGGTGAGCGCCACGCTCGCGCCCATCGAGACCCACCCCCACAGCGGCCAGTCCTGCTCGTGACCCAGCACCAGCGGCACCACCAGCAGGCTGACCGCCAGCGAGAGCGTGACCAGGCCGGGCAGGTCCAGGGGACGGTGGCGCGGCGGCCCGCCCGCGGGCAGCAGCCGTGCGCCCGCGGCGAGCAGGGCGAGCCCGATCGGCACGTTCACCAGGAACACCGGGCGCCACGTCGTGCCGAACAGGTCGGCGGAGACCAGCACGCCGCCCAGCACCTGACCGGCCACGGCGGCCCCCGAGATCACCGCGGCGTAGAGGCTGAGCGCGCGGGCCCGCGACGCGCCCTCGAAGTTCGTCTGGATCATGTTCAGCACCTGGGGCACCATCAGGGCGGCTCCCGCGCCCTGAAGCAGCCGGAAGGCGATGAGCTGGCCGGCGGTGACGGCCAGGCCGCAGGCGAGGGAGGCTCCGGTGAAGCCGGCCAGGCCGTACAGGAACAGCCGGCGCGCGCCGTAGCGGCCGCCCAGGCGGGCCCCGGCGACCAGCAGCATCGCGTAGGCGACGGTGTAACCGGAGATGATCATCTGGAGTCCCGAGCCGGACGTGCCCAGGCCGGAACGGATCACAGGAGAGGCGACGTTGACGATGGAGACGTCCAGGATCGCCATGAACTGCCCGGTCAGGATCACCGTGAGCAGCCAGGGGACGCGGGGCGGGGCCGACGGCACCGCCGAGGTCGCTGAAGTCTCTGTGGTGGATAGCGCGGTCATGGGGACGACTGTGGGGCGCCCGCGGTACCGGTAACGAGAGCCTGCCCATCCTGGTACCGGCAGTACCTGGCAGACGCCTCCCCCGTCGGCCAGCATGGGAGGGTGACCGTGATCCAGCCGACCCGGCCGACCCGGCCGACCCAGCCGACCCAGCCTCGTGCCCGCCGGGACGAGCTCGCCGCCTTCCTGCGCAGCCGCCGCGACCGCATCACCCCGGACGCCGTCGGCCTGCCACCGGGGCTGCGGCGCCGTACCCCGGGACTGCGGCGCGAGGAGGTCGCCATGCTCGCCGGGGTCGGCGTCACCTGGTACACCTGGCTCGAACAGGGGCGCCCGATCAACGCCAGCGTGCAGGTGCTCGACGCGATCTCCCGCACGCTCTGCCTGGACCACGCCGAGCGCGCGCACCTCTACCGGCTCGCCGACGTGCCGACCGTGCCCGAGCCCGACGGGTGCGGCGGCCTGGAACCCGAGACCCAGTCCATCCTCGACCACCTGGACCCGCTGCCGGCCGCGGTCTACAACGGCCGCTACGACCTGCTGGCCTGGAACCGGACGTACGGCGCGCTGTTCCCCGGCATGACCTCGGCGCCTCCCCCGACCCGCAACGCGCTCTGGCAGCTCTTCGTCGCCGAGAACTGCTGCAACCCGGTGGTCAACCGGGAGGAGGAGCTGCCGCAGATGGTCGCCACCCTGCGGGCGGGCTTCGGGCGGCACGTCGGCGAGCCCGCCTGGACCGACTTCGTCCGTGCGCTGTCGGCCGCCAGCCCGGACTTCGCGCGCATGTGGGCCACCCACGACGTGGCCAGGCCGGGCAGCCGGATGAAGATATTCCAGCACTCGGCGGTCGGGCAGGTGCGCACGATCTCCGCGAGTATGACGCTGGCCTCGCCCCCGGAGACGCGGATGGCCGTCTACACGCCGCTCGACGACGACAGCCGCGAGCGCATCGCCTGGATCAGGGCGCACCCGGAGGTCCCGGCGGTGCCCGACCACACCCACTGACCCCCGTGCCGGGCGGCCGTCAGTGGGCGGGCACCCGGTGCTTGGACAGGTGGGCCAGCACGGCCTGGTTGGCCTCCCAGCCGTCGGGGAACTTCACCGGCACCCCCAGCTGCACCGGCTCGGCCGAGGGGTGGGCGTCCAGCAGCTCGGGAATGCCCGCCCTGGCGACCACCACGCAGGCGTGCCGGTGCCGCGAGGCCAGCACGCACAGCCGTCCCGACTCCAGATGGAAGGCGGTGGCGTCGCGCCGCCCCGACAGCGGGTGGAGCACGATCGTCACGTCGTACTCCCGCCCCTGGAGCCGGTTGGCGGTGTCCACCGTGATCTCCTCGGGCAGCCCGGCGGCCCGGATCGCGGCGACCTGGTCGCGGTGCGCGGCGCCGACGGCGATCCGGTCGGCCGTCACCCGGTGGCTGCCGCGCTCGGAGTGCGCGACCGGGGCCCGCTGCAGAAGACGCAGCGCCAGCACCGCCGTCGCCTGCACGGCCTCGGCGTCCGTCCGCACGGTGTGGCGGCTCGGCAGCTCGTACAGCGCCCAGCCGGACGCGGCCGCCTCCTCCAGCGCCCGGTCGTAGGAGGTCCGCATGCCGTTCACGGTCAGCTCCAGCGCCCGGTCGCCCTGCCCCGTCCCGGCCCGGAAACCGGTGAACGGGTAGAACGCCTCGGAGACCACCGGCGCCGCCGAGGCGGGCAGCCGCCACGACACCGGCAGCCGGTGCACCGGCAGGTCGGGATTGTGCCGCAGCAGCACCGAGACCGCGCTCTGCACCGGATCCCACGACAGGCCCGCCCAGCGCTCGCCGTCCACGATCGAGAACGGGTCGAGCTGGCCGGGATCGCCCACGAACAGCGCCCGCTCGAACAGCGAGGCGATGCGCAGCAGCTTGTCGGAGCGCATCTGGTACGCCTCGTCCACGATCGCCCACGGCCAGGTCCGGTCGCCGATCCAGGCCCACTTGTCGGCGGTGGCGATCACCACCGCCGGGTCGCCCAGATCGGGCAGCTTGCCCGCGACCGAGACGTTGGAGTGGGCCAGGACGCGGCCGGGCGTGACGTAGCCGCTCGCCGACAGCCGGCCGATCGTGAGATCGGGGTGCTCGGCCGCCATCCGGTCGACCAGGTCGTCGACCTGCTCGTTGGTCTGCGCGACGATCATCAGCGGCTCGCCCGTCTCGGCGATGTGCCCGGCGGCCTTCACCACCAGGGTGGACTTGCCGGCCCCCGGCGGGGAGTCCACGACCACGCCCCGGTGCCGGGGGAGGTCGGCCAGCACCGCGTCGACGACGGCGCCGGCCTCCTGCTGCGGCGTCCGAGCAGCGCTCACGACCATTCCTCCTGCGCGTCGTCGTCGCTGGGCACGTACTCCTGCGGCGGGCCGCCGTGGGTCCACGGCGTCCGCTCGGGGTCGGGAAGCGCCGCCGAGGACTGGAAGTCGTCGGTCAGCGAGGTGTAGGTGACCCGCTCGCCGGGCTCGGGCACCGAACCCGGCAGCGGGACCTTGCTCCGCCCCATCCCCTTGGTGATCTTCAAGGTGATCTCGCCGTCCGCGATCTCGACGATCTCGGCGGCGTGCCCGCGCCGGTCGGGGCTGCCGACCGCGGTGCCGGGCGCCAGCCGTACCGGGTCGTCGGTGCTGACCGTGATCAGCGGCCGCAGCTTGCGCGAGCGGCCCTCTCCCTCGATGTGCTCCGGGTCGGCGGCCGTGACCGTCCCGGCGAACGCCTCACCGGTCAGCCGGTACTCGGCCATGACCAGCGGATCGTCGTAGGCCCGCTGCACGTCGTAGCTCGCCCGCGCCCGCTCCAGCCCCGCCAGCCGCGCGGCGGCGCCGACCGCGCCGTCCCTGCGCGCCTGCGGCGGGGCACCCTCGGCGACCCGCTCGACGAACCGGGTGAACGACCCCCGGTCGGTCTCCCAGCGATCCCTCACCCGCGAGCCCTCCGGCAGCGCGCGCAGCAGATCGGCCGCCCGCCACATCAGCCGCCAGGTCGGTTCGAGCTGGGTGCGCAGCGCCTGGGCGACGCGCTCGACGGCGCGTTCGGTCGGGGCCTCCTCGTAGGCGCGGATGGCGGGCCCGAGCACCTCGTTGTCGAAGCCCGGGTCGGTCGCGGGCCCGGCGGGCGGCCACAGCAGCGGATCCTCGGCGTCCTGGGCGGCCCGGGAACCCGTCGTCCCCGCGGGCGGATCGATCCAGCCGAGCAGCGCCGCGAGGTTGGCGTCCTCCAGATCGCTCTGCCCGGTCGCCCAGTGCGCGCCCAGCGCCTCGGTCGCGGCCAGCAGCAGGGCGGAACCCGGCTGCTGCCACCGGTCGGCGAAGTAGGTCAGCCACCGGCCCAGCAGCGGCACCGACGGATGCACCGGGTAGGGCCCGTCACTCCTGCGGAAGCGGGTGGAGCGGCCCAGCATCCCGGCGAAGGCCACCGCCTGCCGGTTCGGCACCAGGATCTGCGGGGCGTCCAGGCACCGTTCGTACGGCTCGCCGCCCTTCCTCTCCACGATCTCCGTGGTCTTGCCGAACCCCTCGATGTACGGCAGGACCACCTCGGCCAGCTCCGCGGCGAAGGCGAAACGCAGGTCCCGGTTGCGCGGCTGCGGCACCACGAGCAGCCGGGGGTGGCCGGGATCGGTGCCCACCATGGCCCCCAGCGGGGCGGCGGCCTCACCGGCGAGCCTGAGCGGGACGAACACCAGCGGGTTCGGGGCGAGGTGGCAGTGCCGGACCGTGGTGATCGGCTGCGCCACCCCGTCCCTGATGGCGCGCAGCCGCGCCAGCGCCGTCAGCGCGCTCAACGCAGGCACTCCTCGCGCAGCCGGTCGGCCATGCGGAGCAGGTGGGCGATCTCCTCCTGCCCCTCGGCGGGCTCCAGCGTGCCCTCGGCCAGGCCGAGGGCCTCGGCCATGCCGGAGACGCCGCCCAGCTCGTCGCGGACCTGCCGGCCGAGCAGGTCGGTCGAACCGTGCTCCCTGGCCTCGTCGCGGCAGAACATGCACATGTCGCAGGCGGACAGGCAGTCGGGCGCGTAACGGGCGGGCACCTGGCACAGCGCCTCGGCCAGCTCCCGCGCCGAGCGGGTGGGAACGCCGTCCTGGCCGGGGGCCAGGTCGAAGGTGAGCCCCTCGGGCAGCCCCTCCAGCAGCCGGTCGACGCGGGTCATCCTGGCGAGCTGCCGCCTGAGCACCGCCAGCTGCTTGCGCACGTCGACCAGCGTCGCGGTGGGCCGGTTGGCGAAGTTCTCCGGGCAGACCAGCACCACGTCGTGGGAGACGCGCTCGGGATCGTGCCCCAGGCAGGCCAGCAGCTCACGCAGCGCCAGCACGTAGACCGCGGCCTGCCGGGCCGCCGCCGCGACCTTCTGCGGCTCGGCCTGCCCGTCGATGACGCCGAACGACTTGATCTCCACGACGTGGAAGCGCTCTCCCAGCTGGAAGGCCACCACGTCCGGCTCCAGGTAGGAGGTGTGCCCGGCGATCTCCAGGCTGAGCAGCGGGTGGTCGTAGAAGACCGCCGCCTCCGCGCCCTCGCGCGCCGCCCGGTCGATCAACGCCCGGGTGTGCGAGTGGCGCAGGTGGGCGCCGACGCTCTCCACGTCCTGGTAGCCGACCTGGGCGACGGGCAGTCCGAGCAGCTCGCGCAGCAGCCGCAGCAGCTCGGCGCAGCCGTTCTCCTTCACCAGGCCCTCGAACACGTTTCCCCGGGTGATCGCGAACTGTGACTGGCCGAAGGGGGCGGGGAAGCCCAGGTACCTGGCCGTACGGTCCTTGTCCACTCCCGCGGCGTCCAGCAGTGCCCTGCGGGCGCAGCCCGGGTTGGCGGCCAGCGCGGCGATGGCGCGGGCGTCGTGCGGGTGCGACGGCACCGGGCCGCGCAGCTCGTCCAGCCTGTTCACCTAACAGGCCCCCCTCATGGTGCTCATCCTCACACTGCTCGTCACAGTGCTCATCACAGTGCTCATCGCGGCGGCGCCGAACAGGCGCTCCACGTCCGACAGTTGCCCGGCCGCCCGCGCCGCCACCTCGGCCCGCTGCGCGGCGTCCGCGGCGAGGTGCACCTCCAGCTCGGCGCCGGCCGCCCGGATCGCGGTCTCCGGATCGGCGGGGACGAGACCCTCGACGGCGCCGGGAATGTTGTGCGCCATCCGCGACAGCAGCCGCAGCGCCCCGGCCGAGGGCTCGGCGAGGCGGGTCAGGTGCTCGGCGACCCGCATGGTCGACAGGAGGAAGTCGACGCGCGGGCTCAGCGGTCCGAGCACCCGGCGCTCCGGCTCCCAGGTGCTGTCGGCCAGCAGCCCCCTGGCGGGCGAGAGCCGGTCGGTCAGCGCGGCGCACAGGTAGTACGGCCGTGCGTAGGGGGCGCTGCGGAAGGAGCGCTCCTCGTCCCTGCGCAGGCTGGTGAGCTGGGGACCGCGCAGCGCGCGGGAGAAGAACGCCTCGTTCACCGCCACGACCAGCTTGGCCGCGGCGGGCACGCCCAGCAGGGCCAGCGCCTGGTGCACCTGCTCCCTGATGGGCAGCAGCGAGGTCTCCGGCTCCTGGAGCGGCCGCGAGGGCTCCTCGGCGGTGATCGCCTCGTCCCAGGCCTGCTCGGCCCGGCGGAGATCCCCGCGCAGCGACCGGGCCAGCGAGTTCTCCCTCGCCGAAACCGCCCGCCGCACCTCGGCGCGGAGCTCGGCTATTCGCCGCTCCAGCGCGTCCAGTGATTCACTCACGGCCCGGAGCGTAACAGGAGTTCCACCAGTCTCCCGTGTATTCCAGCCAATTCCAGCATTTGGGCGTGGCGCGTGTCGCGTTGGCGCCACGCCCGAGGGGATACCGGCCGTAATCCGCACCCGCGGCGCGCGGGCACCGGGAAAAGGGCGTGCGGACACCGTGCCCACCCGTGCCCACCCATGCCCACCGTGCCCACCCGTGCCCGCCCGTGCCCGCTGTGCCCGCCCTGCCCGCCGGGGAGGCGTCCCCGGCGGGCCGGATCTCAGGCTCGGATCTCCGAACGGTCACCGGACCACAGGGTGTGGAAGTTCCCCTCCCGGTCCGTCCGCTGGTAGGTGTGCGCTCCGAAGAAGTCCCGCTGACCCTGGATCAGGGCGGCGGGCAGGCGCTCGGCCCGCAGGGAGTCGTAGTAGGCCAGCGCGGTCGAGAAGCCCGGTGCCGGGATGCCCAGCAGGGCCGCCTTCGCCACCACCCGCCGCCACGAATCCTGCGCCAGGCCCAGGGCCTCGGCGAACAGTGGAGCGGTCAGCAGGGTCACCGGCGGGGTCTCCGCCTCGTAGGCCTCGCGGATGCGGTCGAGGAAGACCGCCCGGATGATGCAGCCGCCCCGCCAGATGGTGGCCAGCGCGCCCGGATTCACGTCCCAGCCGTACTCGGCGCTCCCCGCCCGGATCTGGTCGAACCCCTGCGCGTAGGCGATGATCTTCGACGCGTACAGCGCCCGCCGTACGTCCTCGACGAAGCCTTCGTCGACCGACCCCGCCTGCACACCCGTGGGGCCCGGCAGGCCGCGGGCGGCCTCACGCAGGTCCACGTGCCCGGAGACCGAACGGGCGAACACGGCCTCGGCGATGCCGCTCACCGGGACGCCCAGGTCCAGCGCGATCTGCACCGTCCACCGTCCCGTCCCCTTCTGCTCGGCCCGGTCGGCGATCACGTCGACCAGAGGCTTACCGGTCGCGGCGTCCACCTGCCGGAGCACCTCGGCGGTGATCTCGATGAGGTAGGAGGACAGCTCGCCGCGGTTCCACTCGTCGAAGATGTCGGCGAGCTGCGCGGGAGCCAGCCCGAGCCCCTGCCGGAGCAGGTCGTAGGCCTCGGCGATGAGCTGCATGTCGGCGTATTCGATGCCGTTGTGCACCATCTTGACGAAGTGCCCGGCCCCGTCGGGACCGATGTGCGTACAGCAGGGCACGCCGTCGACCTTCGCGGAGATGTCCTCCAGCAGCGGGCCCAGCGCCTCGTAGGACTCCTTGGAACCGCCGGGCATGATGCTCGGCCCGAGCAGTGCCCCCTCCTCACCGCCGGAGACACCGGTGCCGACGAAGTGGATGCCCCGCTCCCGCAGCGCGGCCTCCCGCCTGCGGGTGTCGAGGAAGTGCGCGTTCCCGCCGTCCACGAGCATGTCGCCCGGTTCGAGCAGCGGGGCGAACTCCTCGATCACCGCGTCGGTCGGCGCTCCGGCCTTCACCATGACGATGATCCGGCGAGGACGCTCCAGCGCCGCCACGAGCTCCTGCGGAGTCTCACACGCGGTGAAGTCCCCCTCGTGCCCGTGCTCCTCGATCAACGCCTTGGTCCGGGCCTGCGACCTGTTGTGCACGGCCACCGCGTGCCCGTGTCTGGCGAGGTTGCGGGCCAGGTTGGCCCCCATCACCGCCAGACCCGTCACACCTATTTTCGCCTTGGTCATGTTGTGACACCCCCTATGTGTTCAAGGATGTCAGTCTGCCCTGCCTGGCTGGACGGACGCCCGGCGAGGTCCGCACGGGACACGTCCCCGCTTCACAAGGAACACACCCGGGGCGGTCCTTGGGCCGGGGACTCGGCGCGGAGAGAGGATCCGGGGCCGGCCTAGTCTTCGAGCTTGGTGGTCACCTTGTTCGCGGGGGGAGCCTTGATCGAGACCTTGGTACCCCAGCCGGTGAAACGGGTGTCGACGGTGAGCGTCTTGCCCGCCCAGCCGGAACTGTCGAATATGCCGGTGACCGGGTAGGAGGTGGTCAGACGCTGAGGGAGCCCGCCGCGGTTCACGGTGAGCTTGAAGGTCACCACGGTCTTGTCGCTCGACCGGAGCGGCAGGGTGGCGCGGAACCAGGGGGAGACCTTGGCGAGTTTGCCGAAGGTGGTGGTGCCGGAATAGCCGCCGCCCGCCCGCTTGGCCCCCTTGAGCAGAGACGCGAGGGTCGCCGGCTCGGCGACGTTCACGAGCTGGCCGAACCAGCCGCTGGCACCGCCGGTCATGCCGTCCGGATCCTTGTACCAGGACTTGCCCTTCGGCATGTCCTCACGGTAGGAGCCGCCCGAGGCGTAACTCGTGGTGCCGATCCGGATCGTCCGTGAGGGGGCGAACACACCGGTCGGGTCCGGAGCACTCGGGTCATCGGACTCCTCGGCGGTCTTCGAGCTGATGTCCGAGGCGACGATCCCGGTCTTGCCGAACTGGAAGGAGCCGGTCCGCCGGATATAGGGCTCGCTGTTGTCCTCCCAGGTCACGGTGCTCTGTTCGGTGAACTTCACGCCCTTGCCCGCGACGAACTGGCCTCTCAACGCCTTGACCGGATCCGCGGGAGCGGCCTGGGCGGGGAGCGCGGTGGTGAGCGTCACAGCCGCTGCCGCCGACATACCGGCGATTACTCGCTTCATAGGGATTCCTTCGTAGCCCGACACGGGGGAGAAGATCCTGCCGGACCTTGATCACGAACACGTCTCGTCCCGCTCGGGCCGTCCCGCGTCCGCGCCCCGCACGCCGGTCTGCGAGGCCCATCCCTTCCGCGCCGGTGACTCCCACCTGCGCCGACGCGGCGTACGGGCAGGCGTTCCGGCGGTCCGGGGAGGGCCTCTAGGAGTGGAAGAACGTTCCCGTACGCTCGCCGCCCTCCACGCCCCCGAGACAGCGGTAGGTCCGCGACCCCGCGGTGAACTCCGCCCTGGAGGGCGGCAGGACCGTGGTCTGCCACCTGTCCGCGGCGATTTTGAGGGCGCCGCCGCGCCGGGAGGCCAGCATGACCGACGCCGCGCACGTCTTCTTCACCACAGGGTTCTTCTCCACGACCGCCATGTCATGGGTGAGGCCGTCCGGCAGCGTGGCGACCGCGAACGTCTCCCAGAAATGCGGCTGCCCGCACTCGACGGACCGGGCCGTCGCGTCGCCCGCGTTCACGACCAGACCGCCCCAGCACTCGGCCTTCTTCGCGCACGAGGCCCCGGCGACCTGCGCCGCCGGGCAGCCGGAGGTGACCGTGGAGCCCTCCACGGCGGGGCCCGGCACCCCCGGCGCGGCTGCCGCCTTGGTCGCCGTCCCCGCCACACCGGGCTGCGGGCCGAGGGCGGACGAACCCTGACCGAGGCTCTCCATGACCATCAGCCCGATCCCCGCCAGCAGCAGGATCGCGAAGGCCACGGCGACTGCGACGAACACCCGGGTACTCGTCGCGCCGGAGTGCGGTGGCGGCGGGGGCAGAGTCGCGGGCGACTGGGTGTTCCCGAGCCCCTTCAGTCCCGGCGAGGTCAGGTGCGCGCGCACCGGTTCCCTGGCCGCCGGGTGGGCGGGTGGCACACCGTACGGCGAGGGCGCGCCGGAGAAAGGCGCGGGAGCGGAGGCGAAGGGCGGCGCACCGGGGTCGGCGGGAACGACGGCGGGTGGTGAGGGGCGGAAGGCCGGGGGAGGGGACGGCACAGGACGCGGGGGAATCGGCGTGGTACCCCGGACGTCCCGCTCCAGGTGCAGATCGGTGAGGGCGTCGCGCAGGGCGGCGACCGAGGGGGTACGCCGCGCGGGGTCGCTGTCCATGGCGTGACGGAGCACCGCGGTCAGCTCCGCGGGCACGCCCGGTATCTCCGGGATCGGCAGCCGGTGCAGGGCCATGATGACGGCGATGTTGACCACCCCGCTCTCCGGGAACCGCGGCGGGCGGCCCGACAGCAGCGCGTAGAGCGTGGCGGCCAGTGAGTAGACGTCTCCCGCCGCGGCGGGCTCGCTCAGGTCGAACGCCTCAGGGGGCGCGTAGGCGGGGGTGAGCGACTCACGGGTCACCGAGGCCTCGCCGCCCGACGACGGCATGGTGGCCAGGCCGAAGTCGGAGAGCACCACGTTGCCGTACCGGTTGATCAGGATGTTGGCCGGCTTGATGTCGCGGTGCAGGACCCCCGCGGCGTGGGCCGCCGCCAGCGCGTCCGCGATGCGGATGCCGATGTCGGCGACCTCGGCGGGCGGCAGGCACCCCTCGGTGCGGATCCGGTCCAGCAGCGACCCGCCGGGGCACAGCTCCAGCACCATGTACGGCCTGCCGTCGGCCAGCACCCCGGCATCGTAGACGTGGGCGACGTGCGGATGCCCGGAGAGCGCCCCCGCCGAGGTGACCTCCCGCATGAAACGGCGCCGGTCCCGTTCGGAGAGCAGCACCCGGTTGTCCACCTTGAGCGCGACCTCGCGGTCGACCGCCAGCTGCCTGGCCCGGTAGACGATCCCGAAACCGCCCTGGCCGAGCACGCCGGACACCTCGTAGCCCGGTACCGACAAGGCGCCCGCTTCGGCCATCTGCCACCTCCTGACGACGACGGGCAGATTACCGGAGTTTCGCGTTCGTCCCGGTTGTACGGCTTCTTGACGGTTCTTCGCCATAGAGGCGCCGGCCACGGGTCTGACGGCCCGCAGGGCACGAGATCGGCAGGGAGCACCTCATCGGCAGGGAGCACCTCCCGCCGGGCGCCGGCGGAGCGCGGTCGTGTCCCGCGATCCTGTCCCGCGGTCACGTCCCACGGCCGCGCCCCCGGCGTTGACAGCCTTCGGTGGCCACAGCGCCAGGCCTTTGCCGACGACGCCCGCTTTCCCCGCCGTCTTCCCTGTCATCCGTCTCGGTTTCCCGCCCGTTCTCCTGTCCGGCATCCGGGGAGTCCCCTTCGATCCGGTTGCCCCGCCGTACGGTGTGCCCGTACTCCTCCGCGGACCACCTGGAAACATGATCGGTATTCCCCTTCGTCCCGTTCGCCCGCCGTTCCGGACGCCTTCTCATGGGGGCCGGTCCTCGATTTGACGATGGAGGGGGAGGTCCATAAAGTTCACCAGGCCTGGAGGAGCCGGTGACATCGCCGAGCACCCCGGGAACCCCTCTGATCAACTCTCCTGGCTGAGACCTGTGTGTCGAGGCCGCGTTCGATTCGACGTGGATCGAATGTCAGAGTAAATTGGAAGGGTTGCTCCGGAGACGGGGCGGTCTGAATTCCATTCAGGCAAGCAAGATCGAATCAAATGGATCCGAACGGATCGGTTTGACACGAAAAAGCGGGCCTGAAAGAATAAAGACACAACGGAACGAACGAA
>NZ_JBFBCF010000027.1:0-129916 GCF_040683035.1 Streptosporangium sp. NPDC051022
CCGGCGGACGTCCTGGCCCGGCGGACGTCCTGGCCCGGCGGACGTCCTGGCCCGGTGGCCTCCGTACGGCGGGCCGTACGGAGGCCACCGCGGCGACGGCCCGGTGCGCGGAACGGACGCGTGCCGGGCCGCGCAGGGTCCTCGCCGGGTCCGCGCCGGACGCGCGTCAGGCCCGTGTCAGATCTGTGCCGGGCTCAGGTCGCGGCGGAGGTGCTCGGCGGTGAAGGAGCCGGTCGCGGCCAGGAGCCGCTCGGGCGTGCCCTCGAACACCACGGTGCCGCCCCTGCCGCCGCCCTCGGGACCGAGATCGACGATCCAGTCGGCGTTCTTGACGACGTCGAGGTTGTGCTCGATCACGATGACCGTGTTCCCGCCGTCCACCAGCCTGTCCATGATGGCGATCAGGTGGCCGACGTCCGACATGTGCAGTCCGGTGGTCGGCTCGTCCATCACGTAGACACCGCTGGTCTTGCGCAGCTCGCCGGCGAGTTTGATCCGCTGGCACTCGCCGCCCGACAGGCTGCTCAGCGGCTGGCCGAGCTTGAGGTAGCCCAGCCCCACCTCGTTGACCGCGCGCAGGACACGCCGGGGCTTCGGCTCGGTGAAGAACTCCGCCGCCTCCTCGGCCGTCATCTCCAGCACGTCGAGGACGGACCGGCCGCGCAGCGTGTGCCGGAGCACCTCCTCCCTGAACCGCCGTCCCCGGCAGACCTCGCACGTCGAGGTGATGCCCTCCATGAAGGCCAGGTCCGTGTGGACGACCCCCAGGCCCTGGCAGTTCGGGCAGGCGCCCTTGGAGTTGAAGCTGAACAGCGCCGGGCTGACCCCGCCCGCCTTGGCGAAGAGCTTGCGCACGTCGTCCATCAGCCCGGTGTAGGTGGCGGGATTCGACCGGATCGAGGTGCCGACGGGCGACTGGTCGATGACCGCCGCCCCGGGGTGCTGGGCCAGGAACGCCTTGTTGACGAGCGTGCTCTTGCCCGATCCGGCCACGCCGGTGACGACGGTGAGCACACCGGCCGGAAAGGCGACCGTGACGTCCCTGAGGTTGTGCGCGGTCGCGCCGGTGACGGTCAGCGTGCCGGTCGGCTCGCGGAAGACCGCCTTGAGCGGCCGGTTGTGGCGCAGGTGCCGCCCGGTGAGGGTGCCCGCCTCGCGCAGGCCCGCGACGCCGCCCTCGTAGACGATCTCACCGCCGTGCGCCCCCGCGTGCGGCCCGACGTCCACCACGTGATCGGCGATCTCGATGACGTCGCGGTCGTGCTCGACCACGATGACCGTGTTGCCCTTGTCGCGGAGCTCCCGCAGCAGGCCGTTCATGTGTGTCACGTCACGCGGGTGCAGGCCGACGGTCGGTTCGTCGAAGACGTAGGTCATGTCGGTGAGGCTGCTGCCCAGGTGCCGCACTATCTTGATCCGCTGCGACTCCCCGCCGGAGAGCGTGACCGTCTCCCGGTCCAGGCTGAGATAGCCCAGGCCGATGGAGACCATGTGGCGCAGCCGCTCCAGGATCGCCGCGACCATCGGCGCCGCGACGGGGGCGGTGATCTCGGCGATCACACCGACCAGGTCCCAGATCTCCATCGCCGACAGCTCGGCGATGGAGCGGCCGTTGACGCGGCAGGCCAGCGCCGCCTGGTTGAGCCGGGCGCCCCGGCACAGCGGGCAGGTCAGGGAGGAGGTGAACGTCAGCAGGACCTCCCGGTTCGAGGAGGTCTCGACGTCCTTCTTGATGTAGAGCCGGTCGAACTTGTCGATCAGGCCCTCGAACCTCTGGTGCACCGGACCGCCCCGCGTCTCGAACGGCACGTCGGGACCCCGGCCGCGCAGCAGCGTGTTCCACTCCTCCTCGGTGTAGTCGGCGAGTCTCCTGTCGTCGTCGAACAGCCCCGAACGGGCGTACGTCTTCCAGTACCACGTGCCGACCCCGAAACCGGGCAGCAGGATCGCGCCCTCGTTGAGGGACTTCGTCCTGTCGAGGGCCCGGTCGAGGTCCAGCGCCACCTTCCTGCCGATCCCCGCGCACTCGGGGCACATCCCGGCGGGGTCGTTGAAGGAGAAGGCGTTGGAGTGGCCGGCGAAGGGGGTGCCGGCGCGGGAGTAGAGCAGCCGCAGCAGGGAGTGGATGTCGGTGATCGTGCCGACCGTGGAACGGGAGTTGCCGCCCAGGCGCCGCTGCCCGATCACGATCGCGGGCGAGAGGTTCTCGATGGCGTCGGCGTCCGGCTTGCCGTACTTGGGCAGGCGGTTGCGGACGAACGTCGGGAAGGTCTCGTTGAGCTGCCGCTGCGACTCGGTGGCGATCGTGTCGAACACGATGGAGGACTTGCCGGATCCCGAGACGCCGGTGAAGACCGTGATCCGCTGCTTCGGGATCTTCAGCGAGACGTTCTTGAGGTTGTTCTCGCGAGCGCCCGTTATCTCGATGTGGCTCATGGCCGAGACGGTAGTAAGGGTTTAGGCCGGTTCCTGGCCGCAATGGGTGGCATCGTGGAAACCATGGCGGACACCGCGGGCAGGGTGCTGAGACTGCTGTCGCTGCTCCAGGCGCACCGGGAGTGGCCGGGGCCCGAGCTCGCCGGGCGGCTGGGCGTCAGCCCTCGCACGCTCCGCCGCGACATCGACCGGCTGCGCGAGCTGGGCTATCCGGTCCACGCGACGACCGGTCCCGCGGGGGGATACCGCCTGGAGGCCGGTACCGCGATGCCGCCCCTGCTGCTCGACGACGACGAGGCCGTGGCCATCGCGGTCGGCCTGCGCACCGCGGCGGCCGGTACGGTGGCCGGGATCGAGGAGACCTCGGTCCGCGCCCTGGCCAAGCTCGAACAGGTCCTGCCCTCCCGGCTGCGCAGCCGGGTCAACGCCCTGCAGACCCAGACCGTGCCGCTGAACGGGACGCTGACCCGGTCCTGGCCGACCGTCGAGCCGGACACGCTGGCGCTCCTCGCCCAGGCGTGCCGGGACGGGGAACGGCTCAGGTTCGGCTACCGCCGCAGGGACGGCACGCCGAGCGCCCGGGTCGCCGAGCCGTACCGGCTGGTCTCCACTGGGCGGCGCTGGTATCTCGTCGCCTGGGACACCGGCCGGTGCGACTGGCGGACCTTCCGGGTCGACCGGCTGGCCGAGCCGCTGGCCACCGGCGTCCGCTTCCCGCCGCGCGAGCCGCCGGACGGGTACGTCGAACGGTCCATCGTCGCCCCCATCAGCCGCCACCGGGCGGTGGTCACCCTGCACGCGCCGATGGCCGTCGTCGCCGACCGGGTGTGGGCCGCCGCCCACGGAACGCTGGAGGCCACCGGCGAGCACAGCTGCGTGCTGCGCACCGGCGGGGACTCGCTGGAGTGGCTGGCCCTGACCCTGGGGCTGCTCGACGTCGGCTTCACCGTCCACGAGCCGCCCGAGCTGATCGGCTACATCCGGCGGCTGACCGGACGCCTGCTGGCCTCGACGGAGAACGCGACGGACCCGGCGGGGGATCCGGAGAAGGCGGTGGAGAGACCGCCGGGGGACTCGGCGGGGAAGGCGTGAGACCAGGCGGCCAGAGGCGACCGGCGGCCCGAGGCGACCGGCGGTGCCCCGGGACGGTCCCCGGCCGGTGTGCCCGCCGGTCGGGGGACCGCCGTGTCAGCCGGTCGTGTCGACCTGCCCGCCGCTGCGCCAGTAGACGTTGTTCTCACGGCTCAGCAGCCCGTCGTCGACCAGATAGCGGCGCAGCGCCGCGTAGTCGTCGTGGAAGGCGCGCAGCGCGACGTCGACCTCCTTCTCGGGATAGCGGACCCCCGGCTCGAAGACCTGGGCGATGTAGTTGAGCACGATCAGCTGTTTGTCGCGTTTGGTGGGGATCGCCCGGAGTCGTCCTTCGACGAGGAAGGCCTGGAGCACCCGCTCCTCGGGGGAGGCCGTGGGAGCGGGGGGTCTGGCCGTGGTGTGCAACAGCTCGCGGAACCGCTCCCGCCGCACCTCCCAGCGTCCCTCCCCGTCCCGTACGGCCAGCCCTCCGCGTTCCAGCCGGTCGAGCGCCCGCCGTACGGCCTCCTTGCCCAGCCCGGACTCCCCGGGATCGCCGTTCAGCACCAGGGCCGACAGCACCCGAAGCGTGTCCTGCTGGTAGAGCAGTCCCAACACCTGCCTGATCGCGTCGTCACTCATGCCCTCATTCTTGTCGGTCCCTTCTGGTACCTCTGCCCCATGGACAGTCATGGAGTGAGCCCCGAGGAGTTCCTGCGGATCGCCTCCGCCCTGCCCGAGGTGGAGCTGGCCCAGCACAGCGAGGAGTGGGTCGGGCTCAGGGTCAAGGGCAAGGGGTTCGGCTACCTGTCGGAGGCCAAGGGGACCGCGCAGCTCAAGGCGACCCTGGCCGAGCGGGCGGCGATGGTGGGGGAGAACCCGGAGGTCTACGGGCTCTCCTGGACCAGCGGCCAGTTCGGCTGGGTGGAGGTGCAGCTGGCGAAGGTCGATCCGGAGGAGCTGGTCGAGGTGGTCACCGAGGCCTGGTGCCTGACGGCCCCGCGCCGCCTGGCCGCCGACTACGAGGCCCGCCTGGGGCTCGCTCCCCTGGCCGACGGCCTCGTGGAGGGATAGCGCCGTGATCGGCGGGGCGCCGCTGATCAGCGCCGAACCGCTTCGCCCCGCCGCCCGCCGTACCGGCGCCTTCGACGGCCACAGGTGTGCTGGGGAAACGCGGTCACCGCTCGCCGGGGACCGGGCTTCCCCAAGCCCGCGACGCCGCCAGGCGGCGCAAAGAATTACAGCCGGTTCAGGCCGATGACGTGGATCACGGCGCGGCCCTCCTCGTCGGAGGCGCTCAGGTGGACCTGGGCGTCGATGCCCCAGTCGCCGTCTCCGGCCGGGTCGGCGATGACCTGGCGGACCCGCCAGAGCTCCTTCTCCTCCTCGATGCGGAGCAGGCCGGGGCCGCGGGCGTCCGGTCCCGTGCCGATCTCGTCGTGGTCGTCGTAGTAGGCGTCGAGCGCGGCTCCCCAGTCGACGTCGGGAGCGAGCTCGGCCAGCTCCTCCTCCCGCTCCACGGCGGCCAGCTCGACCAGCCGGAACATCGCGTTGCGGACCAGCACCCGGAAGGCGCGGCTGTTGGCGGTGACCGGCTTGGTCTTCTCCTCCAGCGAGGGCGCCTCCAGCTCGCCGGTCGGGTTCTGCAACTGCTCCCACTCGTCGAGGAGGCTGGAGTCGACCTGGCGGACCAGCTCGCCGAGCCACTCGATGAGGTCGATGAGGTCCTCGGTCTTGAGGTGCTCGGGGATGGTCCGTGACAGGGTGCGGTAGGCGTCGGCGAGATAGCGCAGGACGGTGCCCTCGGACCTGGCCAGCTCGTAGAACTGGACGTAGTCGGCGAAGGTCATCGCCCGTTCGTACATGTCCCTGACGACCGCCTTGGGGCTGACGGTGTAGTCGCCGACCCAGGGGTGGCCGCGGCGGTAGGTCTCGTAGGCGCCCAGCAGCAGGTCGGCCAGCGGCATCGGGTAGGTGACCTCGTTGAGGAGTTCCATCCGCTCCTCGTACTCGATGCCGTCGGCCTTCATCTGCGCGACGGCCTCCCCACGCGCCTTGTTGAGCTGCGCGGACAGGATCTGGCGCGGGTCGTCGAGGATGGACTCGATGATCGAGACCATGTCCAGGGCGTAGGTCGGCGACTCCATGTCCAGCAGTTCGAGGGTCGCCAGCGCGAAGGTGGACAGCGCCTGGTTCAGCGCGAAGTCCTCCTGCAGGTCAACGGTCAGCCGGGCCATCCGGCCCTGCTCGTCGGGCTCGGCCAGCTTCTCGACCACCCCGCCCGCCAGCAGCGAGCGATAGATCGCGATGGCCTGGCTGATGTGCCGCCGCTGCCACTTGCGGTCCTCGTGGTTGTCGGTGAGCAGGTGCCTCATCGCCGCGTAGCAGTCGCCGGGGCGGTTGATCACCGCGAGCAGCATCGCGTTGCTGACCTTGAAGCGGGAGGTCAGCGGCTCGGGCTCGGCGGTCTGCAGCTTCTCGAAGGTCTCCTCGCTCCAGCCGACGAAGCCCTCCGGCGGCTTCTTGCGGGCGTAGCCGCGCCGCCGCTTGGGGTCGTCGCCGATCTTCGCCAGCGCCCGCTCGTTCTCGATGACGTGCTCGGGGGCCTGGCAGGCGACGTAGCCGATGGTGTCGAAGCCGGCCCGGCCCGCCCGCCCGGCGATCTGGTGGAACTCCCGGGCGCGCAGCCGCCGGACCTTGTTGCCGTCGTACTTGCTCAGCGCGGTGAACAGCACGGTCCTGATCGGCACGTTGACGCCGACGCCGAGGGTGTCGGTGCCGCAGATGACCTTCAGCAGGCCCGCCTGGGCGAGCCGTTCCACCAGCCTGCGGTACTTGGGGAGCATCCCGGCGTGGTGGACGCCGATGCCGTGCCGGACGAGGCGCGACAGGGCCCGGCCGAAGCGCGTGGTGAAGCGGAAGTTGCCGATCATGGCGGAGATGGCCTCCTTCTCCGCCTTGGTGGACATGTTGATGCTCATCAGCGCCTGCGCCCGCTCCATGGCCGCGGCCTGGGTGAAGTGGACGACGTAGACGGGGTACTGGTTGGTGGTGAGCATCTCCTCCAGCGTCTCGTGGAGGGGGGTGAGCCGGTAGGAGTAGACCAGGGGGACCGGGCGCTCGGCGTGCTTGACCACCGCGGTCGGCCGGCCGGTGCGGCGGGTGAGGTCCTCCTCGAACCTGGTGACGTCGCCCAGCGTCGCCGACATCAGGACGAACTGCACGTCGGGCAGCTCCAGCAGCGGCACCTGCCAGGCCCAGCCCCGGTCGGGCTCGGCGTAGAAGTGGAACTCGTCCATCACGACCTGGCCGATATCGGCCTGGGCGCCGTCGCGGAGCGCGACGTTGGCGAGGATCTCGGCGGTGCAGCAGATGATCGGGGCGCCGGGGTTGACGCTGGCGTCGCCGGTCATCATGCCGACGTTCTCGGTGCCGAACACCGCGCACAGGTCGAAGAACTTCTCCGAGACCAGCGCCTTGATCGGCGCGGTGTAGAACGTGCGGATGTCCCGGGTCAGCGCGGTGAAGTGCGCCCCGGCGGCGACCAGGCTCTTGCCCGACCCGGTGGGGGTGGACAGGATCAGGTTGTTGCCGGAGACGACCTCGATCAGCGCCTCCTCCTGGGCGGGATAGAGCGTGAGCCCCCGCTCGGCGTTCCACTCGACGAAGGCGTCGAAGATGGTGTCGGGGTCGGCGTCGATCTCTTCTGGCAGGCGATCTACAAGGCTCACGGTTCAATACTGCCGAAGAATGAGGAGTGGTCGGACCGAGTCGGGCCACGGATGCCGTTGCATCGCCCGCAAAATGGGAACTCTGAACGGTTAGATCATCCTAAATCTCATTAAATGGTGATTAATTGGACTGAGTGAGAGATGAGGAGAACGAACGGGCGAGCGCCAGGCCCGCCAGGAGCAGTCCCGCACCGGTCAGCGACACCAGGCCCGGCACGAACCCCATCACCGTCAGCGTCAGCACCCCCGCCCCGGCCAGCGCCGTCGCCACCGCGATCCTGACCGCCCCGCCCCGGTACGGCGCGCCCCGCCCGGCCACCTCGAACCGGGCGAAGCCCCGCAGCAGCGGCCACAGCGCCAGGGCGAGCACGAGCAGCCAGTGCGGCCACCCCGACAGCCAGGCCGACGTCCCCGGCTCGGGGGTCGACACGCCCAGGCCGACCACGACCACCGCGGTCACCACGAACAGCGCGCTCATGTGCCACAGGTAGACGGTCATCATCCTGGTGCCGGCCCAGCCGAGCATCCGGCTCACCCCGGGCCAGCGCGCGACCCCCACGATCCACGGGCGCAGCGCCGTGGCCAGCCCGATCTGGCCGATTCCCACCGCCAGCAGCGCGACCGTCGGCGGTGCCATGTTCGACACGGCCGCCCCCGGCATCCCGATCATGCTGCCCGGGTAGGGGCCGAAGACGACCAGCGCCGCGGCCAGGCCGTACCCGGCGAGCGCCATGGTCCAGGGGCGGGTGAGGCGGCCGTCGGCGTAGAGGAAGCCGAGCTGGTGCACCGCCAGCCACACCAGCCCGACGTTGAGGAATCCGACGACCTCCAGCCCCGTGCCGAAGCGCGCGATGTCGACCACGACGGCCCCCGCGGCCAGCGCGGCGGGCACGCGCCAGCCGTACACCATGTTGAGCCTGAGCATCCGCGGGGTCACCGCGACCACGACCAGGTAGACCGCCAGGAACCACAGCAGCTGCCCGGCCAGCCGCGAGGCCGTGATCACCGGCTGCTCCGGCATGCCCACCGCCAGCAGCAGGTGGGGGAGGGGGATCCAGACCGCCGCCAGCGGCACCACCGGCGACATCAGGCGGCGCAGCCGTACCGCCAGCCAGGAGGGGAACGCCTCGCCGCGCCGTACCGCGGCCCGCCAGCCGATCGCGTTGGCCGCGCCCCCGGCGAAGAACACCAGCGGCATCACCTGGCTGATCCAGGTGATCGCCCATCCCCAGCCCGTCGCCAGCGCGTTACCGGTCGAGATCCGCCCCCCGGCGAACGACAGCACCGGCATGCTCCAGTGCTGCAGCACCACCAGGGCCATGCCGAACACGCGCAGCACGTCGATGAACGGGTCGCGTCCTGGTGGCGGCGGCGCCGTACGGGGGGCCGAGCGGGTGACGAGGACGGTCACGGGGGTCTCGATTCCTTCGGGAGGGGACGGTGATGACGACCCTCCCGCGTGGGACCCGGGTGGCGCAGTAACGCCCGCGGCACTCTTGACCTCCGTGACACCCCCGTTTCAGGGGTAGGGCTGGCCCCACCCCCTAATGCCGGTGAGCAGGGTCGCTCAGCAGGCCCGATGGCTCGTACCGTTGGCGGCATGAGAACCCTCTTGCGTCGTATCGGCAGTGACAGCCGCTATCTGATCGTCGGCTTTCCCGTCTCGATCGTCTTCTTCTGTCTGGCGCTCGTGGGTTTCGCGGCCGGAGCCGGAACGGTGATCGTCTGGGTCGGGGTGCCGATCCTGGCGACGACGCTGCTGGTGGCGCGGGGGCTGGCGGACGTGGAACGGCGGATGCTGCCCGAGGTGCTCGGCCGCCCGGTGCCCCGGCCCCGCTACCGGCCGGCGCCGGAGAACGCGGGATGGTTCCGCCGCATGGTGAACCCGCTGACCAGCGGGCAGTCGTGGCTGGACCTGCTCTACGGCATCGTGTCCTTCCCCGTCTCCGTTGTGACGTTCGTCATCGCGGTGACCTGGTGGGCGGGGACGGTCATCGGGCTGACCTATCCGCTCTACGGGTGGATCATCGCCCGGATTCCCGACAACCACGGGCTGCCCGAGCTGCTCGGGTTCGGCGACAGCGTCGCGGTCGAGGTGGTGTTCAACACCGTCATCGGCGTGATGTTCGCCCTCACCCTGCCGGTGATGCTCCGCGGCGCGGCGCTGATCCAGGCCGGACTGGGCCGCGCCATGCTGACCGGCGTCGCCGAGCTGCACGAGCGCATCGACGACCTGGCCCAGGGCCGGGCCGCGGCGGTCTCGGCCGAGGCGAACGCGCTCCGGCGGCTCGAACGCGACATCCACGACGGGCCGCAGCAGCGCCTGGTCTCCCTGGCCATGGACCTGTCGCGGGCCCAGCGCCAGCTCAAGCGCGACCCGCAGGCGGTCGAGGAGATGCTCAGCCAGGCCATCGCCTCGACCCGGGAGACCCTGGACGAGTTGCGCGCCCTCTCCCGGGGCATCGCGCCGCCCATCCTGACCGACCGGGGCCTGGCTCCGGCGCTCGCCGCGCTGGCCGGCCGCTGCACGATCCCGGTCGAGCTCGACGTCCAGACGACCGGCCGCTTCGCCGCCGCGGTCGAGAACACCGTCTACTTCGTGGTCGCCGAGTCTCTGACCAACGTGGCCAAGCACAGCCACGCGACCGTCTGCACGATCACCCTGAGCAAGACCGGTGGCGTTCTGATGCTGACGATCGGCGATGATGGAGTCGGCGGTGCACACACCGCCAAGGGACATGGCCTGTCCGGCCTCGCCGACCGTCTCAAGGCGGTCGACGGGACGCTGGCGGTGGATTCACCGGTGGGCGGGCCGACAGTGATCGTGGCGGAGGTTCCGTGCGGGTAGTCGTGGCCGACGACGCGGTTCTGATCAGGGAGGGCCTGATCAGGCTGCTGGAGGAGTTCGGGTGCGAGGTGGTGGCCGCCGTCGGCGACGGCGACCAGCTGGTCGAGGCCGTCGCCGAGCACAGGCCGGACGTCTCGGTGGTGGACGTCCGGATGCCGCCCGGTTTCACCGACGAGGGCCTGAGGGCGGCGGTCGAGGCACGCAGGCGGGTGCCCGGCACGCCGGTGCTGATCCTGTCCCAGTACGTGGAGGTGTCCTATGCGGACGACCTGCTCGCCGACGCCAGAGGCGCGGTCGGCTACCTGCTCAAGGACCGGGTGGTCGACGTCGACGACTTCATGGGGGGCCTGCGCACGGTCGCGGCCGGCGGTACGGTCTTCGACCCGCAGGTGGTGGCACAGCTGATGGTACGGCGCCGCCGCGACGACCCCCTCGCCCAGCTCACCCCGCGGGAGCGGGAGGTCCTCGGCCTGATGGCGGAGGGCAGGTCCAATCCGGCCATCGGGCGTCAGCTCGTGATCAGCGACGGCGCCGTGGAGAAGCACATCCGCAGCATCTTCGCCAAGCTCGGGCTGTACGCCGAGGACGGCGACCAGCACCGCCGCGTCCTCGCGGTCCTGGCCTACCTGCGCTCCTGACAGCCCGCCCCGCCTCTCCCCGGTCCCAGGGCTACCCCCGCTCCCAGAGCGCGGCGGCGGCCTCGGCGCAGGCCACGTCCTGGGCGACGGTGCCGCCGCTGACGCCGACCGCTCCGGCCACCCGGCGGCTCTCGCCCGGCTCCAGGAGCGGGATTCCGCCGCCGAAGCACACGTAGCGGTCGCCGGCGAGGCCGTACAGGTCACCGCCGGGCGCCACCAGCGGCGCGAGGTCGGCGGTGGACATCCGGCGCGCCACCGAGGTGTAGGCCTTGCCGGAGGCGAGTGACGGACCGGAGATCTCCGCGTCGTCCATTCGCTGGAAGGCGACCAGGTGGCCGCCCGCGTCGACCACGGCCACCGACACGAGGGCTCCCTCGCGTGCGGCCTGTTTCACCGCGGCCTCACACATGCGCAGCGCGAACTCGAGGTTCACCGGCCTCCTCACTCACCCCTCAGGGGTTCCGGGTGGACAATCTGCTTTGTATCCACGCCCGGCGAAGTGATGCAAGATCTCATAGAGGATCGGCGTTTCGCGTGCCCACACGGAGGACCCATGCAGGCCCACGACCTGTCCGCGGGGGGCGACGTGCTGGCCCGCGCGCACGACACCGCCCGTGAGGCGGCCCGTCTCCACGGTCTGCCCGACGCCGAGGTCACGCTGGTCAACGTGTCGGAGAACGCCACCTACCTGGTCGACGACCCGGCCACGGGGAACCGGTCCGTCCTGCGGGTGCACCGGCTCGGCTACCACTCCACCCCGGCGATCCTGTCCGAACTGGCGTGGCTGGAGGCGCTGCGGCGGGAGGCCGGGATCCGGACCCCCAGGGTGCTGCCGGCCCCCGGAGGGCGGCGGGTGCTGACCGTTCCCGGCGCGCCGCCCCGCGACTGCGTGATGTTCGAGTTCCTGCCGGGAACCGAGCCGCCGCGCGACCGGCTGCCGCCCGCCTTCGAACGGCTCGGCGCGCTCACCGCGCGGATGCACCGGCACGCGCGGAGCTGGCGGCGCCCGCCGTGGTTCACCCGCTTCCACTGGGACCACGACGCCGCCCTCGGCGGCGAGTCGCGCTGGGGCCGATGGCGGGACGGCGTCGGCGTGGACGCCGAGGCCTCGGCCCTGCTCGAACGACTCGACAAGGAGCTGCGGGAACGGCTGCACCGGTTCGGCCGCGATCCGGGGCGTTACGGGCTGATCCACGCCGACCTGCGCCTGGCCAACCTGCTGGTGGCGGGCGACGGCGAGACGCCCAGTGTGATCGACTTCGACGACTGCGGCTTCGGATGGCACCTCTACGACCTGGCCGCGGCGGTGAGCTTCATCGAGCACGACCCCCAGGTCCCCGAGCTGGCCGCCTCCTGGGTGCGGGGCTACCGGACCGTGCTCGACCTGCCCGCCGAGGACGAGGCCGAGATCTGGACGTTCATCATGTTCCGCCGCCTGCTGCTGGTCGCCTGGATCGGCACGCACACCGGCGTGGACATCGCCGCCGAGCTCGGGGCGGGCTACACCGAGGGCACCTGCGAGCTGGCCGAGCGCTATCTGTCCGGCCGGTCCGGCCTCCCGGGCTGACCGGCCCGGGAGGCCGGACCGCGGTCACGCGGCCGTACGGCGGTCAGCCCCGGCAGCGTCCGCATCCGTCGCCCTCGGCGTACTCGCCGAAGACGAGCTGGTCGGGGGCGATCAGGTTGACACCGTGGATGAAGTTCGCGGTGACCTCGGGGACGCCGGTGACGACCCTGACGACCGCGTTGGCGACGAGATGGCCGGAGATTCCGGCCGAGGCGGCCGTCACGCCGGGACCGCCGAGGTCGACGGAGAAGTTCCCGGAGTCCACGTGCAGGGGGGACTCCAGCTCCCTGCGCCGATCCTGCGTCCTGATGACGCATTCGTAGCAGAGCCCCCCGCCCGGCACGAAGACGCCCGCGGTGACGAGCGGGCCGTTGTAGCCTCCGCCGACCCACGGCACCCCCGCCGCCGCGCACGCCCTGCTCGTCCACACCCGGATGCCGTCGGCTCCCCTGGGCTCGTCGGCGCACAGCGCCACGACGTCGAAGCCGCCCAGGAGCCGGGTCAGGTCGTCCTGGCAGGTGACGCGTATCCTTTCGACGCTGATCCGGACGCCGGAGTTGAGGGCGCGCAGCCGTTCCAGGGCGACCTCGGTCTTGGGCCTGCCCACGTCCTCCTCGGAGTAGAGGACCTGCCGGTTGAGGTTCGACAGCTCGACCAGGTCGGTGTCCACGCAGTGCAGAATCCCGACGCCGGAGGCCACCAGGGCCTGCGCCGCGGTCGCGCCGGTCCCGCCGAGGCCGAGCAGGAGCACCCGGGAGTGCCGCAGGCGGAGCTGGGCCTCCCAGCCGTGCTCCCTGGGGGTGAGGTCGGCCCAGCGGAAGAAGGCGTGACTGCGGCTGTAGCGCTCCCGTTCACGCGGGGTCAGTTCCGCGGGGAAGGGGGCGCCCGCGTCCTCGACGTGGCCGGAGCGCATCAGCTCGCCGACCAGCTCGGCCGCCTCCGCTCCGGACAGCGCGGCCAGGCTCTCGGCGACCTCCGCGGGGGTGCGGGTGCCGTCCATCGCCCCCAGCGCCTCCCATATCAGGCCGTCGGGGTCCTCGATTTCCTCGGCGACGCCGTAGATCTGGCCGCCGATCCGGATTCTGCCGTCCGCCAGCCGGTAGGCGGCGTGCTCCCGCTTCACTCTTGGCAGGTACACGGAACTCTCCACGGGCCGGTCCGGGTGTCACGGGGGCCGGGCCGGCCCTGACCGCTCGGCGTCAGTTTCCGCTGGAGTTGCTGGCGACGTTACCGGTCGTCTCGACCTTATCGAGTCTGCGGATGCGGATCTTGGTCTTGACCTCGGTGGTGGCCTCGGTGGGCTGCGGGGTCTTGGTGGTTTCGGTCATCACGCACTCCGTCCGAATCGGTGGTGCCGCTGTTTCCCCGAGTCGTTCGACCCTACTGATGATCATAATGAGAGGCAACCGGGACGACTTCAACTATTTTTTCATCATTAGCGTATTTTCGGCGATATTTACTCGTGAAGTGTGTTGTTCCGGAAGTGAACAGTGCCGTCAATGGCAGGGCGACGCCCGCGAGCCCGGACAGCAGAAGAAACGGCGTCGCCCCCAGGACGGAGACGGCCGGACCGGTCAGGAGCAGGCCCAGGGGGGTCAGCGCCGAGGCGGCGATCCAGTCCAGGGAGGTGACACGCGCGAGCCGATCCACGGGCACCTCGCGCTGGAGCGACACCACCCACTGCACCGCGAAGACCTCCAGTCCCAGTCCGGCCAGGGCGAGACAGAGGAGAAGGACCCAGGCGGCGTGCGGCACACAGAGGGCCAGTGGCACCAGCCCGTACGCCGTCAGCCCGGCGACCCCCGCGAGACCGGCTCGCCGGGGTTTCCAGACCATGCTGGCTATCCCCCCGGCCAGGCCGCCGACCGACAGCAGGGCGAGGCCGGTCCCGTAGAAGGCGTCGCCGCCGAAGTCCTCCCGGGCCAGGATCGGGAACACCACCTGGACCGGGGCGATCGTGAGCATCGACTGCAGGGCCGTCACCACGATGACCGTGCCGATCCAGCGCCGCCGCCAGACCTCGCGCACCCCCTCGCCGATCTCTCGCAGGGTCGAGCTCCGAGCCGTACGGGCCACCACCGGCTCGTGCAGGGTCAGCAGGACGCACAGGCTGACGAGGAAGGCGCCCAGCGCGATCAGGAAAGCCGCCCGCACCGACAGCGCCGACACCAGCAGGGCGCCCAGACCCGGCCCGGCGATGGCGCCGACGCGCCAGGAGACGACGTTCAGGGCCGCGGCCGCCGGACGCTGCTCCGGCGCGAGCACCGAGCTCAGGCACGCCTGGAAGGCGGGACGGAAGAACGACTCGGCCGCCCCGGCGAGAAAGACCATCCCGCCGAGCACCCAGGCGGACGTCACATTCGACAGGCCGACCGCGACCACACAGCACAGGAAGCCCTGCGAGGCGAGCATGACGTGCCGCCGGGGCAGCCGGTCGGCCCACACGCCGCCGAAGAGCCCGAAAAGGACCAGGGCGGCCCAGCGCGAGGCGAGCACCGTGCCCACCGTCGTGGCGTCGCCGCCGGTGTTCAGCAGCGAGACGACCACCGCCACCGGAAAGGTCTGGTCTCCGGTGACGGAGGCGATGAGGCTGATCCAGAGCGTCCGGAATCCGCCGTTGCCCAGCACCGAACCGGCGAGCCACTGCTGTGCCGGTTTCCGGATGGCCCTCATAGTGGTGAATGATGCGCCGATTCCCCGGGGGGAACAAGGCTGTCAAGGACGTCGCAGTGCCTTGCGGATGTCGTCGTCGTCAGGGGCCAGATCCAGCGCCCGCGTGAGATCGGCAATCGCCTCCTCCTCGCGTCCGGCGGAGCGCAGCGCCATCGCCCGGTTGAACAGCAGCGCCGGATCCGCGCCCGGCTCCAGGGCTCGGGTGAAGTCGGCGATCGCGCCCTCGGCGTCGCCGGTCTCGAATGCCAGCATCCCCCGGTTGGCCCAGGCCGTCGCCAGTGACGGGGCGATCTCCAGTGCCCGGTCGAAGGCCGCCCTGGCCCGTTCGGGACGGCCCTCGGCCATCTCGACCTGGCCCAGCGCGCACAGCAGGTACGGATTGAGCGGGTCGAGGACGAGCCCGGCCTCCGCGTCCGTCCTGGCCCCGCCGTACTCGCCGAACGCGGCCAGCAGTCCCGCCCGGTTGGCCAGCCCGTCCACGAACTCCGGATCCAGCTCCAGCGCGTGGTCCAGGTCGGCGAGCGCGCCCCGGTGGTCGCCGGCCGAGAAGCGGATCTCGGCCCGGTTGTAGTACGGCTCGGGGAAGGGCGGCCCGGCCCGCATCGCCGTCTCGTAGTCGGCGACGGCCTCCTCCAGCCTTCCCAGCCGGTGCAGCAGGTTCCCCCGGTCGATGTAGTAGTCGGGGTAGCCGGGATCCAGCGCGATCACGGTGTCCAGGTCGCCGAGGGCGTCCTCGGGACGGCCCAGCATCACGGCGAGCTGTGCCCGGTTGGCCAGCAGCACCATCCGGTGGATCGGGTGCCCGTCCGCCGGAAGGTCCCGGTCGGCCAGGTCCAGCGCCTCCCGGACGAGCTCCAGCGCCTTGGCGGGGCGGCCGAGCCGTACCTCGACCAGCGCGCGGCCGTTGAGGTCGAACCCCAGTTTGAACGCCCGCTCGTGCGGGTCGGGGAGCAGGGTGGAGATGGCGATCGCCTGGTTCACCCAGCCCAGCGCGCCGTCGAGGTCGCGCAGGGCCGGATCGTGATGGCGCACCTTGAGCATCGCCGTGGAGTAGGCGGCGGCCGCGTGTGTGGCGGGGGCGACGCTCTCCCGCCTGGCCAGGTCGAACAGGGCCTCGGCCTCCGGCTCGCGGCGCAGTGCGCCCAGCGCGGTCGCGGTGCTGTGCAGCAGCCGCCACCAGGTCTCCGGCTCGGCGCCCGGGTCGGCCAGGGCGAGCGCGCGCAGGCCCAGCTCCGCCACCGCGTCATGACAGCCCGCCTCCAGGCACCATTCGACGGCGAAGCGGAGCGCCTCGACCGCCTTGCACGGATCGGTGCCGTGCTCGCGGTGGTAGGGGATCGCGCCGAGCCGCGCGCCGATCGTCCCCTCCCGCTCCAGCTCGTCGGCCAGCTCGTCGTGCTTGTCCGGAGAGAGGGGCTCCTCGGGTACGGCGCGCTCACCGGTCACGATGGTCAGCAGCTCCGGGCCGATCCGCCGCCGCAGCACCGCCAGCAGTTCCCGGTCGGTGGGATCGGCCTCGTGGACGTTCTCGACGACGAGCGTCCTGGCCCCGATTTCGGACAGGTGCTCACGGACGAACTCGGCTATCCCGTTCGACAGGCGCAGCGTACGGCGCGGCGCGTGCACCAGGATCCGTTCCGCCTTGGGCAGCAGGTCCGCCAGCGCCCCGCGCCTCACCGGGATCAGCGCGTGCGCGTCGGGGGCCACCGCGCGGAGCTCGACGTCGTAGCGGGCTACGAGCTCCGGCCGCGCGTCGAGCACCAGGGCCGAGACGATCGCGCTCGCGGCCGTGTACGGCCCGCACAGACGCCGGTCCGCGTCCACGGGGGGCAGGAGCAGGGGGGCGAGAGGTGGGTTCTCCGGAGGGAACGGTCCCGGACTCACCGGTCTCCTTATGTCATCTCATGTGCTCGCTGGGGGCCGGCGCCCATCGCTGGACGCCGGTGCTGTGGGCTCGACGTCAGCCGATGTGCTTGGGGCTGGCGGTTCCGCTGAGCGTAATCGTGCCGGGCTTGTGAACAATAATTCGCTTCATCATGCGCCTCTCCCAAAAATAAGAACAAATCGCAAGTATTCGCACTAATCACTTGGACTGACAAGCTGTATTTCTAAGAGTGGCCGAATCAGGACAAACCTATGGACAAATCAGTTCAATGTCTATTTTGCGGCGACTCGCAGCGCCCGGCCGCCCTCCGGTGCGCCGGGTTCCGGGCACGGAGACGGGTGGAACCGAGGACCCGGAGGCGGGGGAGAGGCGGGCGGGATGAGTCACTGATGACAATCACGGAGAGAAGTTTGGAGGCCTCTGTCATGCCTTCTGGGCGTGCCGCCCGCCGATCTCGTGTCATGGCTCCTGGGCGTGCCGCCCGCCGATCCCGATCCGTCACGCGTGCTGGATGCGCCGCCCGCTGATCTCGACGGGGACGATCCGGATGTAGAGCTCCCGGTCGCCGCCCGCCCACGGCTCGACGTCCGCGGCCGTCACGGCCGCACGCTCGCGCTCGGTGGAAACGCGGTGGGCGGCTCCCCGGACGAGCACGCTCCAGCCTCGCCTGTTGACATCGTCGATGTGGTCGACCTCGAAGGCGACCTTGAAGTCGACCCCCTTGACCCCCGTGCGCAGGTTCTCGTCCAGCGGGCCGCCGAACGCGGTGCGCAGCAGTACGGCGTTGTCGTGCATCACGTAGTTGACCGGCAGGATCAGCGGCCCCGTGGGAGTGTCGAGGGCGATCCGGCCCACGCCGCCGGGGGAGATCAGGCGCAGGCACTCGTCGGCGTCCAGCTTCTCCAGCCGGGGGTGCGCGGCCGCGGGACCGTGTCCAGGGGGCAGGCCGGCGGTACCGCCGAGCAGCTCCTCGATGCTGGTCTCGAGCGCGGAGGCGAGCCGTTCCACGGTTCCCGCGCTGGGAGAGGCGGCGTGCTCCTCCAGGTAGCCGAGATAGCCGGGATCGATTCTGGCCCGTCCCGCCACCTGCTCCCGGGTCAGGCCGAGGGACTTACGCCGCTGCGCGACCCGGCGGCCCAGATCGCCCGGTGTGCCGCTGTGCTCGGTCATGGAGACCCCCCGTTCGCGATCGCGCGTCTCATACCCCGCGAAACGGCAGATCACTCGGGCCGCCGGGGCGGCTGCGGCCCCCGGACCTGGGCGTTCGGACCCCGGGCGCCGTGGGAACGCCCCGCGGGCGACGGCCGGGTCCCGCGGTCTCGGCGGGAACCCGCGGGCCGGGCGCGGTCCTCAGCGCGCCAGAGAGGTCTGCTCCCCGGAGACGTCCGGGCCGGAACGGGTGCGGGCCTTGCGGCGGAACGGGACGCCGGGGAGGCCGACGTTGATGAAGGCCTCGGCCTGGAGCGCCGATATGCCGATCCGCGGCAGGTCACGGGCCGCCGGATAGACCACGAACCGGGGGAACCACAGGGGCTGGAACTTGGCGTTGAACCTGTACAGCGACTCGATCTGGAACCAGCGGGACAGGAAGACGAGGATGGCGTGCCAGGCCCGCAGCACCGGGCCCGCGCCCAGCCGTTCGCCCCTGGCCAGCACCGCGCGGAACATGGCGAAGTTGAGCGAGACCTTGCTCACCCCCAGGCCGGGGGCGGCCTGCAGGGCCTTGACGATCAGTAGTTCGTTGAGCCCGGGGTCGGCGTCGCGGTCGCGGCGCATCAGGTCCAGGGAGATGCCGTCGTGCCCCCAGGGGACGAAGTGCAGGACGGCCCGGATGTCCTCGCCGGGCAGGGCCGTGTCCCCCTCCACGCCCTTGTGCGCGGTGACGACGACGCAGTCGTCGTCGGCGGGGTCGCCGAAGCGGCCCAGCGCCATGGAGAAGCCCCGCTCGGTCTCCGTGCCACGCCAGGAGTCCGCGGCGTGCCGGATAAGCTCCTTCTCCGTCTCGGAAAGGGTCCCCACCCGCCGTACCCGGCAGGTGTAGCCCGCGCGTTCGATCCGGTTCACCATCTGCCGGACGTTGCGCATCGCCCTGCCCTGGAGGGTGAAGTTCTCCACCTCGACGACGGCCTCGTCGCCGATCTCCAGGGCCGACAGGCCGCCCTCTCTCGTCCAGACCTCGCCGCCCGTCTCGCTGCACCCGATCACGGCGGGCACCCAGGCGTGCCGCCTGGCCTCCTCCAGGAACCGTTTGATCGCCCCCGGCCACGCCTCGGTGTCGCCGATCGGGTCGCCGCTGGCCAGCATGACCCCCGCGACCACCCGGTAGGCGATCACCGCCTTGCCCGTCGCGGAGAAGATCACGCTCTTGTCGCGGCGCAGCGCGAAGTAGCCCAGCGAGTCTCGGGCACCGTGCCGCTCGAGCATGGCCCGGACCGTCTTCTCCTGGTCGGGACTCAGCTCGGCGACCGGCTTCTCGGGACGCAGCGCCAGGTACAGGGTCGTCACCGCGGTGAGCAGCCCGAGCCCCGCGAGGGAGAAGTAGACCAGGTCGCCGGTCCGCTCCGAGGAGTACTGGACGGGGCCCTCCAGGCCGATGAGACCCAGCAGCACGTGCTGGAACCGATCGCTGAGACTGGGGTCTCCGACGATGGTGTGCGGATGGGTGTTGACCACGACCCAGCCGATGGCGATGTCGAGGACGGCCAGGAGCAGGAAGTTCCACAGCGCCCGCCACCGGGTGCGGGGGTCGGACAGGGCGTGGAACTCGCGGCGGTTGATCAGGAGCACCGTGAGGAACAGCAGGCTGATCGCCGCGCTCACGGGTCTGTGCAGGTGGATCAGCTCGATGAAGGCGCTCAGCGGCAGCAGCAGCACCACGGCCCGCCAGGCCCGCACCTTCCTGCGTTTGAGCGCGTGCGCGATCATCACGAGCAGGATGCCCATGACCAGCGACGCCGCCTGGGCGAGGGAGGTGACCGTACCGGGCAGGAAACCCGCGATCTCGCTCACCCGGGTCCCCCGGAAGGGAGGGACAACGGCCTTGACGATGTCCAGGACGCCGATCGTCAACGACGCGTAGCCCGCCACGGCGGGCACCCAGGGGCGGGAGATGGGTGGGCGATCCCTCATGAGAGGACATTACTGCGAGCCCATCTATGTACGGATGTTAGTACGACCAGGACGCGCCCCACCTGTGTGATGGCAAATCATGCGGTGTAACCATGCACACTGGTCGGCGATTTATACACCAAAGACCTGGCGGATTCGGTGCGTCCGAAAATGGGTGTGGCCCCCGTGCAGGTGACTCTGCACGGAGGCCACACGATGAGACGGCCCCGCCCCACCCCTCCAAGAGCTGCGGGGCCGCCGGTTCCCGGCCCGCCTGGTAACGCAGGCTGGGTGTGGGCCAGGAAGACTTCAGGGCCAGTGGACGCCGTTCCGGGCGGCACTGCACAAGCCGGTGGCGCGGCCGCCGGGCGTCCAGTTCACGCCGAGGGCAGTCCGTATCGGCACGATCGGCTTTCCGCAGGACGCGCAGACTGCGGCGTCCGGCGACGAGGCAGGATCCGGCGCCCGCGTGAGGGGCGTCCAGGTGGGGACCCACGGCCCCGCAATCGCCGACCGGAACGCTTCCTCGGGAGTCATCACGTCTGCTCGTCGGAGACGTCCAGCGTGGGGTTCCATAGGCTCCCGGCCATCGACCAGGGCATCCACGCCCACGCCTCTCGCGATCTCAGGATGCGGTCACGGACCGCGAGCGGGTCGGGAGGGCCGGGATTCTGGGCGAGCTGGAGGTCTTCGTCCATGCCCATCACTGTGCGTGTTTGCGTCAGTGTGGATCAACGAAGTTGCCTTAAATTGCCGCGAGTGCCGCCACGATCCGTTCCCGAGCGGCCGCCCCGTAGACGGCCGCCGCCTGCATCTCCGCGAACGTCCGGGCGTACAGGGCGATCTCCGCAGGCTGGGTGATGGTCAGCTGGGCAGTAACGGTCTCCACCCTGACCACCGCCTCGTCGAAGATGACGAATCCCTCGCTGGGGCTGATCGACCGCGGCGCCCCGGTGGGGATGATGCCGAGGCTGATCCGCTGCATGCTCATCACGGCCAGCAGCCGGTCCAGCTGGCCGGCCATCGCATCCCGGTCACCGACAGAGGTCCTCAGTGCCTGCTCCTCCAACACGATGAGGAAGCGCCGGTCGCCGGAGTACAGCACCCGCTGGCGGTCCATGCGCGCCGCGACCGCCTCCTCGACGTCGTCGGGCAGGCTGAGGAAGACGCGCACCCGCCGCAGGATCCTGGCGGCATAGTCAGCGGTCTGGAGCAGGGCGGGCGGGATGAAGGGCTGATAGATCCGCAACAGCTGGGCTTGTTCGTACAGCGGCGCGGATGCCTCCTGGCGACGGCGTAGGCCGGTCCGGAGCTGGCGCCGCCATTCGAGATAGGCCGTCTCGATACCGCGGTGCGTGGCGATCAGGTCGGCCAGCTGGTCGGCGGCGCCGCAGTGCAGGCACCAGGCCCGCAGGTCATCCTCGGACGGGCCTCGGGTGCCGAGCTCGACCCGGGTCACCTTGGACGGGTGCCAGCCGGCCAGGGCGGCGAGCTCCCGCCCCGAGAGCCGCGCGTCCTTGCGGATCTCCCGGAGGCGGGTACCGAGGCCTTGGCGGGTCTGCTCGACTTGCCCGGACACAGGATCAGGCCGTAACCGGCGGGTAGTCGGCATGAGGGATCGCCTGGCCCCACAACAGGTCACGCACCTGGACGCAGGCCGCCACGACGACCGGATCCTCGATGAGCTCCCGGCTGGACGAGCGGCCGTCGGCGTCGAAGTGGTTGACCACCAGCGCGGAGTCGTCGAGGAGCCACCAGTCGTTGCCGCCGACCGGGAAGACGATCCCTTCCGGGAGCTGGTGGCGGGGAAGCCACCGGATGTCCTCGCCCGCAGCGATGTTGTGCGGGGTGTCGTGGTGCTCGAACGCGATGTACGGCGAGATCGGCTCTGTGACGACCCGCACGCGGTGCACGCTTCGGCCCGTGCTGGTGATGGCGCGGACCTTGCCGGTCCAGTCGCGGAACCACTCCGCTACATCGGCGTACGACTCGCGTTCGCCGGCCAGCCACCGACCGAACCGGGACGACTCCTCGGCGACCCCGTAGGAGTCGCGCAGCTCCAGGTGGAACGCGCCGTGCTCGACGGCGGCGAACCGGGCGCGCCACTCCTCAAGACTCAAGGACACCGGCGTACTCCTTCCGTACCGCGGAGCGCAGCGCCAGGGGCACCTCGACGACGTCCTCGTGAGCGGGGATGCTCATCGCGGCGAGTGCTTCGGCGTCGACGACGGCCTTGCCGCGGATGAGGTAGGTGTCCCGGTCGGTGAGGGTGATCTCGACGGGGCGCTCGTCGTCAGGAGCCTCCAGTTGGCTGCTGTTGACCATGCGGACCATCAGCCGACGAGGCACTTCCACGCAGGTCTGGCCGGGCTCTACGACCGTCTCCGTCCTCCATCCCTGAACGAGGTAGGTGTTCCGGTCAGTGTCGTAGAGGCTTGGGCAGTCGTCTTTGTCCGAGTCGGGGTCCTTGCCGAGGAAGGTGATGCGCATCGGTGCCTCCGGTTGCCGGGGGTTGCCCTTCACCTGGGATGCTTCCACGACTCCAGCGTCGCGCGAGGCGGACACGCGAAAAGAGCCCCCGCCCGCCCTCCGAAGAGGACGGACGGGGGCTCTCATGCCTCCGAGGCGATGCCATCACAGTACGCCTGCAAGGCAGGGACAGCTACAGACTGCGCAGATCCCGATCAGAATGCGCGCCCGGGTGATATCCCGGCGTGCCGCCGTCGGTCCGCAGCCACCCCGGCAGCAGGGCCTGGACCGCGGGCAGGGCCATCACCCGGGCGAACCCCGCGGACACGGCCAGAGATCCACCGACCCAGGGCAGCGCCTCCGGGATCCCGGACGCGGTCACGATCATCGGCAGGGCCACGGCCACGCCGACCGCGGTCTGCAAGGCGGTGCGGATGGCCCGCTTGGTCTCGACGTTCATGAAGTCCTCCTGGGGGAGGTCGGCGGCCGCCGATGACGGCCGGGGATGGGGGAGCGAGGTCAGGCGATACGGAGCAGGACAGGCCACGTGCGCGGGCCGACGATGCCGTCGACCGTGAGGCCGGCCGCGGCCTGGAGGCCCTTCACACCGGCCTCGTGCGCGGCCGTGAAAGTCGTGTCGTCGACACCGTCGAGGCCGCCGTAGTCGCGGGCGATCAGCAGGTGATGGACGGTTTTGACGTCCCAACCGTGATCCCCCTTCTCAAGAGTGGGGAGCTGCTTCACGAGAGCCTCCGTCTCGGTAGGGGTCGGCTTCTTGGTCTCGGCGGGCCGGGGCGCCCCCGCCTTCACCCACGCGTACAGCGGCCCACCCGGGCAGTCCGTGGCGTAACCGTCCCGATGCCCCTTGATCTCGGTTCCGGCGCCGCCGTGCTGCCGCAGGTAGGCGACCGCGTCGAGCACCGCGTGCAGGAGCTCGTCGGTCGGCTGCGTGAAGCCGGAGGATCCGACGAGGGCGAGGACGGCGTAGTGGGAGGTGTTGAGGCCGGGGCCGTTCGCGGCCGGAATCACGCCGGGCCCCCGGCCGATGAAGATCCGCCGGTGCGGACACGCCACCATGTTGTAGCCGATGTCCGAGTACGGCTGCTCCCGGCCGCCCGCCATGTGCATCCGTTGAATGCTCAGGACGAGCTCGATGCACCGGCGGTGGTCGTCCACGATCGACGGCGGCACGTGGCCGCCCGTGTAGTGGACTTTCACGCCCCGCGTCTGCGTGACGCGGTCCAGACGGCGGGACGGCGGTTTCGCGCCCCAGCCTGCGCGGGAGATCACCTGCGCCATGGTCAGCCTCCTCGAACGAACGTGATCAATGCGAGCACCAGCGAGGCGACCGCGACCAGGGCGGCGATCGACGGGAGCGGCCACCGCCCCCGCTCCAACGCCCGGATCCGCGCCTCGTGGTCGGCATGGTCGGCGACGAGCTCGCCGTGCGCCTGGGCGACCTGGGACACCTCGGCCCGGATGCCGTCGACCTTCCTGTCGGTCGCGAGGAGCAGGTCGTAAATCTCGCGTGCTCCTATCTGGACCGGGCCGAGGCCGAGCGGGTCGAGCTGCGTCACGTACTCCTCCGGGGGTGAATGACGGATTGAAAAGGATCCGTCATGGCAGCGATAAGGCTTTGAGCTGGGAAAACGACCCTCGGTGCGGGGCGGGATGACGGATGACGGATTCCGCCATATTCCCCGCCGTATATAAGGGGGTGTTCTTACGCGCGCCCGCGCGCATCACGTACGCGCGCATTACACGGGGAATGAGGGAAAACCTGTCATCCGTCACCGCATAGACGTTTTCGCAGATAAAACGCATGACAGATCCGTGCCGATCCGTCATGAAGGGGTGCCGTCCACGCTCCCTTAGGCGCGCATTCCAGCCGACGCGGACGGCACCCCGGCTCAGGTGGCGATGATCCCCCCGCCCCGCAGCGACGCCAGCAGCCCCTGGTAACTGATCCGCAGGGACTCCAGCGTGTCGGTGTAGGTCTGAATCTGCGCCTGGCTATAGGAGGCCGGGGGGTTGAACAGGCTGAACGTCGCGTTCGGCACCGCAACGCCCTGCTGATGCACCAGGGAGTAGTCCGCGCCGGTCGAGCTCCGCCACCGCGCCTCCCCGCCCGACGTCGCGTACAGGTACGCGCCGGAGGCCGGCGCGGCCGGGGTGGAGACCGGCGGCAACCTGAACGCCTGCGACGCCTGCACGATCGGTGTCCCCTTCTCCTGCCGGACTTGAGCCTCCAGGTCCGCGATGCGCCGCTCCAGCTGCTGAATGATGCGGGTCTGGTTGATCCCGAACTCGTCTGGATTCACGGCGCCTCCTGGGCGGTGACGATCTGGAGTTTGTCCTTGCCGGAGCCCCGGGACGCGGGGGTGAGCGACCAGCCGATGAGCCTCTGCAGGGGCATCTGGAACGCGCCGCCTTGGGCGGTCCTGACGTGCCAGTCGTTGTTCATCACGAACTCGACCCAGGACCCGATGCCGTTCGGATCGAAAACCGACCCCTTGCCGAGGATCACGTTCGCGCTGAAGACCCTGGGCGCGCCGGCCGCAGTCGCCGCGTACCGCAGCGCGTACCGCTCCAGCTCAGTGAGATCCGTCGACGCGGCGGGGTGGTTGACCCGGAGATCGATGATCGGCCACCCTTGGCCGAGGTGCGGCGTCTCGATCAGCTGGCTCCGTACGGCCACCCGGTCCTGGGTGGCGTCCGTCGCCTCCGGCGTGCCGCCGATCACCCCGATCCGGGTGCCGCCCTGCAACGCGGACCTGATCTCTTTCCAGTCGGTGATCTCGCCGCCGTCGCGGCCCTCGACGAAGGTCCACACGGAGTCCGGCAGGCTGGGTGCTGGGGAGCCCCATCTCCACCGGCGCTCGATCGCGCCCTGGGTGGTGACGGTGGGGTCGATGACGTAGCCGAACCCTCCGTTCACCCGGGCGTAGTCGCGGAGCACCCGGCCGTACGTCGTGTTGTCCGCGCGCTTCGCCGTCAGCGGCCGGACGAGGCCAGACGTTCCGCCCTGCAGCGTGAAGCCGGGGGATGATCGTCCATCGGCGCTCATGTGGAGGATGAAGTCGCGGGCGTTGGCGATCTGGTCGCCGACGAACTCGACATCCGACTCCAGGCTGACGCTGTTCATGTAGCCGTCCAGGGTCGTCCCCTGCAGCCGAACCCCCAGTCCCAGCCGGGACGTCTTGGCGATCTCGGCGGTGTGGATCCAGTGGATCCCGCACAGCACGCCGTCGCGCCAGGAATGCACCACGAGGCGCCCGGGCCCGGAGGTGAGGTCTTCGGGGTCGCGGGGGATGATCTCGGCGATGCGGTCGGCCGCGCGCCGGTTGGCGATCGGCAGGAAGCCCAACCACCCGTCGGCCTCCCCGTCGCGGCGGCCGTATGTCGGATCAGCTGGGTAGATGTCGCCGCGGAACTCACCCGTCAAGAAATCGTGGACGGTGTAGCTGGTGCGGGCGACGCCCTTGGTCGGCGTGAAACTGGGGAACGGGATCGGCGTCGGCGTCTCCCCGCCTCCCGCGGAGCCGGACGACGACGGGATGATGATCGTGTACCCGTACGCGGTGAGGATCTCCGGCCCGGACAGGCCGAACGCCGCCTCGGGGAGCGCATTTGTCGAGGTGACCGTCTTGAAGGTCACGCCGCTGGTCGCGAACTGCCCGCTGTACGCGCTGGCCACGCCCGGATATCCGGCCGGAGCCCCCCACACCGGACTCCCGCCGCTCTGCACGAACACGGCGCCGACGCGGAGCTCCACCCCGGACGGCGAGGCCGGGACCGCCTCCAGGGTGAGGACCTGGCCACCGCCAGCCTGGATCTCCACCGTGATCTGCGGGGCGCCCGCGGAAGCGCCGGCCACCGTGGCGAGGTGCAGGGTGCCGTCGGCGGTGCCGTGCGCCGCAGTGACGGAAGACGGCACGCTGGACAGCGTGCAGCGCCACATCTTCACGTGCAGGCTGCCCGCACCAGAGTCATCGGTCCGGACGGGTGCCCAGGTGCCGGGAGTGGGCGCCGTCATCTGGTCCGCCGTACCGCCGATCGCCGTATGGATCGCGTACAGCTGGTCTCCGGCCCGGGTCGCCCCATCCGGGGTGGCGGTCACCTGGCCGGGGCCGACAGGGGAGTGTCCAGAGGTGACACCGCGCACGATCGCCGCCATGGCACCTCCAAGGGGTTACAGGTGGGCGTGGCGCCAGAGGACGGTGGCGGGTGGGGCGCCGCCCTCGGCCGTGCTGTAGGAGATCTCGGAGCCCTTGGGGCCGAGGACGAAGTCCGGGATGGCCACGCTGGCGCCGGTCCTGGACCGCAGCTTGGACACGCCGCCGATCGACGCCGCCGAGTTGAACGGGTCAATGATCAGCGTCTCCGTGGGGCCGATCTCCAGATCGAACCCCAGCACGCGCAGGTCCGTACTGCCGTCGGGCAAGATCCGCTCAACCACCAGCTCCGGGCCGTTGGCCGGACCCGGGCAGCGAATGAGCGGTTGCGTGCGGGTGTTGCCAGCGTTGAAGACCTCGACGAACCCGCCGTCGGCCACGGTCGCACTGAGCAGTTCCCGGCTGTAGAGCTCCGGGCGGGCGAGAGTGAACTGGGCGGTCGCCCGGAGGTGTCCGAGCCGGGTGAGCTTGTCGAGCGGGGCGGCCCGTGCGGTGCAGGCGCCGTACCCGATGAGGATCCGGTCGAGCACGCGGACGGCCAGGGGCAGCTGCTCGTCGGCATCAGGCACGGGGAGACCGGCGAGGAAGTCCATGGCAGCCTGCTCGATCTCCGTCTTCGGCGCTTTGATCAGCGATTCGTACGTGACGATGCGCGCCTGGCTGAGCTTCTGGCCGGCCATGGCGCCGTGCGCGCTCGGGTGGGGGACGTCGCCGTTGTCCAGGGCGGGCATGTCGACCCACCAGCCGGTCAGCAACTGCCAGGAGTACGGCGTGCCGCCGCCCATCTTGAAGCCGTTGTACGACAACTGGCCGGGCCCGGTGAGGTCGTCGCCCGGGTTGATCGGCACGCTGACGGCCGGGGTCGGGATGACCGCCCGCGCCACCAGCAGCGCCGGAGTGGCGGTGACGTTCTTGACGGTCGACACGCCCGGCGCCGGGATCACCGTGCTGCCGTGGATGATGCCCGGCTGGACGTTCGTGGGCGGGCTGTCGCCGGTGAAGATGTCCGGTGCCGGGATCGAGACCGTGCCGGTGATGAGGCTCGGAGCGACGGTCCGGCCGATCGACACCGCCGGTGTCGGAATGCTCGTCGAGCCGGTGACGAGGCCTGGGGTGGCCTCGGCGGGCACCGACAGCGGACGGTGGATGCGGCGGCGTCCCTGCCGCCAGGCGATACCAGGACCGTCCTCCGTGGTGGCGCCGGATCCGCCGGAGAGGGTTCGTCCGTTACCGGAGTAATCCGTGGTCTCAGCCCGGGTGAGCGGATACCAGGCCTGCAGGCCTGCGGTCCTGCGTGGCTGGTACGTCCACGCCTCGGCCTCCAGCTCAGCCTGCGTGAGCGTGGCGCCGCTCCAGACCTTCACCGCCGCCAAGCAGCCGTTGAGCCACTCGTCTGTGAAGATCGCGTCGCCCAGCCGGAAGTTTTGCAACGACGTGGACGCTGCGGCCGTCGTCCAAGTCGACACGGTGAACGACGTGTCACCGGCCGCCCGCGACACCATCGTGCCGTTGGCGCCGTTGACGCTGACCCCGACGTAATACCAGGTGCCGACCGTGAGAGCCCGTGACCCGAAGGTGTTGTCGGCGTCGTCCAGAAGGAGAATCGTGGTGCCGTCGGCGTCGGTCTGCAGGATGTAGTAGTCGAGGGTGGACCCGTCGTCCAGGCCCCACACAGTCGAGTAGGCGTTGCGGTCGGTGGTGATCTTCACCCAGCAGGAGACGGTCCACTGGGTTTGGGATCCGAGGCTGAGGCTGCGCGTGTAGTTCTGGCCGGACGCTGAAAAACGGACCGCCACGAGTCACCCCGATCAGGTATCGCTGTAGCTGAGCCGTATCGAGGTGAGCGCCGCGTCGTTGGCCATCGTGTCGTTGGCGTGGCCGCCGATCCTCGACACTTTGAGCCAGACCTCGTCCCCGGCCGCGAGGCTGTCCAGACTGGATCCGCTGATCGTCGCCGTGGCTCGGTGCAGGCGCTTCGAGGTGGTGCCGAGGTGTGTGTCATCCACGGTGACCGCAGCGGCCAGGCTCTTGGTCTCCGCGTCCTGTGAGTCCGACTCCGGGGTGATCGCCGCCAGGGCGACCTCCCACCTGACGACGCCCGTGGTGGCGTTGACGGCGTACCAGATCAGGTCACATGTGAGGTTCCCGGAGCCGTACGCGAGCGGTTCCAGCTTCCAGAAGGCGCTCTCCGTGGCGCTCGCGTCGTACAGCAGCCTGCTGACGGGGTAGTTAGTGCCGTTGACCTTGTCGAACGCAGGAAATGACGAACTGAGGGCTTGTGCCTCTTCCGGGGCCAGATACTGCCTGACAGTGGACACCTGGCCTCCTACGGGGTGAGGTCGATCGAGTAGATCCCGGCCGGATCGTGCGTGACGAGGAAGGTGCCGTCCTGCGTCGACTGGGGGCTGCCGAACCAGACGGCGGCCAGGGCGCGGTCGCTGTGGGCGTGGTCGTACAGCAGGTAGCCCTCGGCTGTGATCGTGCTGTTCGGGAGGCTGAAGTTGTCGGCGTCGAACTTCATGCTTCCGCTGGAGGCGACCAGGGTCGTGCCCGTCACGACGATGCCGCCCGCCGTGTAGCCCGCCCCCGACGACTGGCCGGAGTTCCACGGCGAACTCCCGTAGGCCAGGTCGGTCGTGAAGTTCGGGGTGACGCTCGACCCCCAGAAAGCCGCCTTGATGTCCGTCTCCGACGTGATGTCGGTGGCGAGCTGCGTGTCGTCCCACTTGTCCACGTGGGAAGCGACCATGAGCCCGGAAGCTGACCACGCCATCAGACACCGTCCTTTCCGTACCGCGCGCGCCCGCGAACAGTTCTCGGCGTGACGGAGACGGAGCCCGGAGGCGTCTCCCCGCCCGCGGCCGCCGAGGAGGCGCCGGCGAGTTCCTCCATGGCGGCGAGGAGAGGCCCGAAAAGACGGGGAATCCGCTCCAGGTCCACCTGCGCGGCCTGGAACTTGGCGGCGTCTTTCGGGTCGGTCGCGTTCGCGTACTCGACGACTTCCTGCGCCGCGGCTCGGAGCCGGGCGGCCGCCCGCAGCCACGTCCGGGTCTCTGCCATCGACGCCATCTCGGCCCGTTTCGCCGCGATGTTCTCCGGCGTCGGATCCTCGGCCGCTGCCTGCTTGGCCGCCTCCAGGCGCTCCTGCTCGACCTCCAGCGCGGCCACCAGCTCGAGCTCGCGCCGTGCGCGCCCGCGCATCATGCTCGCCGCCCGATGGGGGCGAAGCCGCGGATGTGCGGGGCCTGGACGTGCACGTCGCGGTGGTCGCCGCGCCGCGCGAAGTACTCCCGCGTGGTGACGATCGCCCCGGCATCCGTGCCCCGGCGGATGAGGCGCACCACGCGCAGCCCCACGCGGTGCTCCCGCACGCGCGGCACGGTCCGGCCGGGGCTGGTTTGGATGGAGCGGAGTTTGGCCAGGTCGGCCGGGGTGTAGCCCTGCAAGGGCATGGCATACCGCCTTTCAGATGGGGGAGGGGTCAGACGGAGCCGCGCAGCGAGTACTCGAAACCGAACTGCGCGCCGAGCTTCGTGATGTCGGCGTCTTCGCGGACGGTGGCGTTCTCGATGTTCACGGTCACGCCAGAGGTCGTGGTGGAGGCCGGGGCGGGGGAGCCCCAGCCGCCCGCGGTGATGCCGGCCACCTGGCCGCCGTTGCCGCCCGAGCCGACGGCGCCGACGATGCCGATCTTCGCCGTGGTGGAGGCGGCGGCCTGGCCGATGCTCCCTGCGGTCGTGCTGGCCTTCACGGCCTTGGCGATCACGGCGGTCATGGCGTTGACCGTCGCGTTCTCACCGGCCTGGATTCCCTGGATCAAGCCCTCGATGGTGTATTGGCCGATCTCCGCCATCACCTGCGACGGAGACTTAATTTTCAGCTCCCGCTTCAAAGCGGCGATGAGGGCCTTGGCGATTTTCTCCATTTCCTTGTCGAGCTTCTTTAGGGAATCCTCAAGGCCCTTGAGATATCCTTCGCCTGCTTTTTTACCCACGTCATACAGGGCATCCGCGCTGTTTTTGCCCAGCTGCTTCGACATATTGTCGATCTGCTTCTGGGCTCGGTTGATGGCCTTGATTTCGGAGCCGTCGGCACCGACCAGCATGTCGGCGAGACTGCCGCCCTGCTCCACCCCGGCCTCAATGATCTGCCGGAGCGTGGTCTTGTTCAGGCCGCGCTTCGCCAACGTTTGAATGTCGCTGGCGAAGTCCTTGATTGACTGCGCTCGCGACTTTAGCCCGTTGGTGAAATCGCTCGCACTACCGCCCGACTCCGGAAGCTTGATGCCGGTGATAGACGCCCATTCCTGCGCGTCACCGGCGATTTTCTTGGCGTATTCCTTTGCCTCCGCCAGCTTCTTGACGAGCTCCTCGCGCTGCTTCGCCAAGGCCGCCAGACTGTCGTTCCCGCCCTTCACAAAATCGAGAAGGCCGTCGACGACATCCGGCCTGCCCTTGAAGGCTGCCTTGATCTGCTCGACCATCTTCTCGACAGTGGATACAGCGTTCCCGCCCTCCGCCGTCAGGCCGACGATAAGACCCTGAACGGTCCATTTGCCGATCTGCTCGAAAACCTTCGAAGGTGAGCTGATGCCGAGCGCATTCTTCGCCACCTGAACCGCATTATCCACGGTGGCCTTCGCGGCGGCCGCCAGCTCCGCGGCCTTGGCGCGGACCCCGTTAATCATGCCTTGGATCAGGTCCCGACCCACCTGGAGGAGCCAGTTTCCGGCATTCGTGAAAACGGCCTGTATTTTTGCTGGCAGACCCTTCACGAATTTCACCACGGCGTCTATGCCATCAGAGACAGCTGTGCTGATTCTCTTCCAGGAGCTCGCAGCGTCAGATTTGAGCTGCTCCCAAGTATCGCCCGCGATTTTCCCGACGGCGGCCAGGGTGCGCTTTATGGTGTCTTCCACCATCTGCCACAGCGCATCCCAAATTTTCCGGAGACCGTCTTTCAGCTCGGTCATGTCTCCGGTCATCACGCCTTTAACGACTTTGATGGCGCCAGAGACAATTTTCCAGAAACCATTCCAAATACTCAGGAAAGTATCGACCAGATAGGTGACGGTGGTGATGACATCATCGCCGTACTCGTCCCACAATTCCTTGGCGATAGTCAGAGCGTCATCGACAACTTCACCGACTGTCGCCATTCCGTCCTGGAGTTTCGCGGTCCATTCGTCAATCGTGGCCTGATTCTCGGAGACCCACTCCTGGACATCCGCGACGATCGAATCCCAGATCTCGCCGAGCTTTTCTTTCCACTCCTCGACCTTGGCCAGGGCATCGGTGAAGTTGAAATTCTCGTTCAGCTGGGTGACGAAACTCTCGATACCAGGTAGAACGGTGCCGCCGAGGAAGTCGACAATTCCTGTGGTCAGGCCTCGCTTCCATTGCTCGATCTTGTTCGACGCGGTGTCATGCAGTGTGTCCCCGGCCTTCTTCGCTGCTCCGTCGACCTGGCCCAGCGCATCCACGGCCTTCGACGGATCCATCGCGAACAACGCCGCGCCGAGGTCCTCGGCCTTCGTGCCGAACAACTCGACCGCGACTGCGTTCCGCTTGGCCGGGTCCTCGATGCCGCGGAGCTTGTCGAGCACGAGGTCGAACGCCTTCGCCGCGGTGGGGCCACCCTTGGCGAAGCGGGCGACCATGTCGTCAGCGTTCAGACCGAGATCCTTGAAGCCCTGCTTGACCCGGGCGCCGCCCTGCACCGCCTCGATCGCGAACTCCTTCACCGCGTCCGCGGCGGTATCGCTGTCTCGGGCGCCGCCGCGCAGGGCCTGCACGATCAGGCCCATCGCCTGCTCGCCGGACAGGCCCAGGGTCCGGAACTGCGTGGAGTACTCGCTGAAGGTGTCGAGGAGGTCGTCGGCCTCGTTGCCGGAAAGCTGGGCGCCGCGAACGAGCAGGTCAAACGCCTCATCCGCCGAGCTGACGAGGTCGGTCGCGAGCATCTTCGCGACCGCACGGACCACGGTGGAGACGTCCTCGTCGAGGATCTGCGCGGTGTCGAGCGCCCGCTTCGACAGCGTGCCGAGGCTCTCCTCGCTCGCGCCGCGGATCCCGTCCACGTTCTGGATCAGGCTGCGCACCGCTTCAGTGACGTCGCCCAGGCCCTCGCCGTATCCGTCGGCGTACACCTGGCCGGCCACCCGGCCGAACCGCTCCATCTCCTTCTCGGACGCGCCGACCTTGGCGAACAGCTCAGCGAGGATCTCCTCCTTCTCCAGGGCGCCCTGGATACCGTCGACGAGAGCAGCACCGATCGCCGTCCCGGCTGCGAGCGCGAGTCCGATACCGGCTGTCTTCAGGCCGTCCATGAGGCTGGTGCCGACGCCGGACATCCGGCCGCCGCCGCTCTGCTCGACTCCGTCCCCGAATTCCTGGCCGCTCTCCTCGCCGGATTCCCGGGCGATCCGTTCGGCGTCCCGCAGCCCATCGCGGAGGCCGTCGGTGAGCTCGTCCCCGGCGCGGCGGCCGGACTCCCGGGCGTCGTCATCGAGCCGGTCGAACGCCTCGTTGATCGCCGCGTCGAGTTCGGCGGCGAAGGCGTCGGCCTCGGCGAGCATCTCGTCGAAGCTGGCGTCGAGCGCCGCATCCAGCTTGTCGAGTTCACGGATCGCCTCGGTGGGGTCGAGGCCGTCGGCGATGGCCTTCTCGATCTCGTCGAGGCTCTTGACGACGGTGGACTCGACCGACGACATAGTGCCGGTGGTCGAGGACTGGAGCCGGGACATGTCCCGGGCCGCGCCCGCGAGCCCCGACGCGAACCCCTTGTCCTCCAGGTCAATGAAGCCGACCAACTCACCGATGGTGAGAGCCACGGGAGATCACCCGCCTCTCACCACGTATCGATGGCCGCGTCTGCCTGCTCGCTGCTCAGCTCAGGGACATGGCTCGCGACGGCGAGCCGGTAGATCGCGTCCTTGGACAGGCCGGCCAGGAGGACGGCGAACTGCCGGTGGGTCAGGTCCGCGATGTCGTTCGGCGTGAGCTGGTACTCCCGCCGGAAGTCCGCTTCGACCGCCCACCAGAAGCGCCTGACTTGCCGCTCGTGCGGGTCGAGCTCTTCGCTTTTCCCTCGCTCTGCTCCCGGACGATGCCGTACGCCTCACGGAAGCTGAGGGGCTTGCCGCGGCCGTGGGACATGCCCCACATGAGCACGACCCGAAACTCGGTCTGCGTCATGCCCGCGTCGACCCACTGCTCCAGGACGTCGTCGCCGAACAGGTCGACCAGCATGGCCCGGACGCTCTCATCGGTGCTGGAGCCCTTGAGCTGTTCCAGGCGCCGGTCGAAGCGGAGGGGAAGATCGTGCGGGACGTTCACGCGGACGCCGCGGATGACCTCGGTCGCGGGGCCGCCGTGCTGCGCGTCCTCCTCGGCTTGAATCTCGGCCCAGAAGTCGTCCCAGGACTGGGTGGCTTCGGCGTCGCGGACAGCAGCGTCGATGCGCTCGTCCAGGTCGTCGTGGTCGATCGGCTCGGAAATCGACACGTCAGCTCACCGCCACCTTGACCGTCTTGCCGCACTTGCGGACCGTGGCGCCCCACGATCTCTTGACGTTGGTTTCGCCGCCGTTCTCCGACAGACGGACGGTGCAGGTCCACACGTTCCACTGAGAGGACCGGGGCGAGCGGAAGCGGACCTTGCCGAGACTGTCGGAGCCGAGCGCGTCCTCGCCAGCGAGGGCCTCGATGCGGGCCCGGCCAACCGGCGCGACACCGGTGGTGTCGTCCTCCATCTCGTCGCCCGTGATGGTCAGGCTGGAGCCGCGCTGCATCACCTCCTCCTCGTAGGCGCCCTCACTGTCGTAGTCGGTCGTTTCGGCGACCGCCTCGTTCTCGCTCGGGTTCCTGACGACGCTCTTGAGGTGTTCGACGCGATGCCACGTCGTTCCATCCGCCTCGGCGACCTCGAAGATGATGTCGCGGGCGTTGACCTTCGTCTGGGTCACGTTCTGCTCCTGTTCGTGCTGGGCTTGTACATGCGGACCTCGGCCCGGAGGTTGACGGTGAACTCGACGCGACCGTTCTGGTCTTGGCCGATGAAGATGGGGCCGCCCTGGGTGGCCACCATGAGCTGGAGCCAGGTGCCACCCGCCAGATAGCGCCTATCGAGGCCGTTGAGGGCGTCGTAGACGTCCTGCGCGTCCTCCTCGGCGACCCGGGCGTCAGCGGCCGGTCCGCGGGCCCGGATCTGGATGGACGGTTCGTCGTAGTCGTCGGCGAGGCTGCTCTCGGGGCCGCCGTACCGGGCCACCACGAGGCACCGGTCCGGGCCGGTCGGCATCCGGGTCAGGAAGATGCTGCCCGGGTAGGTGCCGAGACCGAGCTCGGCGAGCAGCTGCGCGAACTCCTCGGAGAGGTTCATCGCAAGGACCGGCGGATCTCGGCGGCCACGATCTCGCCCATGACCTGCCGTTCAGAGTTCATGGGATCTTCGAGATATTTCGCCTTGCGGCCCTCGTCGTGTTTCCAGGTGAGCTCCTCATGCTGCCGAACCGCATAGACGGTGTCGTAGGAGACGGCCGCGCGCAGCTCACCATCGGCCACGCTCACCGCGCCCGGCCGCTCGGCCGGGTCTCCAGAACGTTCGAGCGTGCCCTCTTCGTGTGGCACCTGCTCGCGAGATACCTGCAAGAGGTGTTCGGCGGCGACCTGAAGTCCTTTGATGGCACCTGCGCGCTCGGCGGCCTTGATCTTCCCCAGGTTCATCTTCAGCTCAGCGCGCTGCGGCACGGTGGCCTCCCTACTGGAGTACGACCTCAAGGTGGTCCGGGACGGGCAGCCCTCCGCCGTCACGCCGCGCGGACGTAATGACCGTGCTCGCGCGGTCGCCGATGATGACCCGCGACCCGGCCGGACAGACGGTGTCGAGCGGCATGATGACGGTCGTCTCGCTGACGACCTCGGCGCCCTCCGCGTTGCGGACGAGGCGGCGCTTGTGGTCGATGAAGCATCGGATGAGGGTCTGCTCGCCGAGCTCCGGCCCGTACGGGCCCTCCCCGGTGAAGGGCTCGACGAGCACCTGGTGGCGGAGCAGCCAGTCGGGGATGGCGCCCATCAGCATCCTCCGGTCTGCGGGGCGTGGCCGGTCAGCCCCTCTTGCTGGAGGACCGCCCATGCTTGGGGAGCGAGGCGGGCGGCGGCCGAGCCTCCACCGCCCGCCCCGCCGCTCGGGGACCGGCCTCCGAGGGTGACGGAGCCGATGGAGACGGTGCTGTATGTCGGGGTGGTGCCGGTGCCGGTCTCGCCGCTCTCCGCCCATGCGGCGACCTGCTCGCAGGTGGCCTCTCGCAGCGCCTTCTGAACCTTGGGGTCGTCCGGGTCGTAGACGGCGCATAGGAGCGCCTGGTCGACGTCGCGTGACGCCCGGGTGAGGAGGAGGGAGGCGTTGGTCGGGAGGGGGGTGACGTATTCGCGGAGGTCATCCACGGTCGCGTACGCCATCAGCTCACCCCCACGAGGGACAGGTAGGTGGTCTCGGTGCCGTGGCTGGCGGGGTTGAACGAGGGGGGGAGGTCTCCACCGCCCGCGCTCGCGTAGAAAGCGCGTCTTGGGCCGGTGCCGGCCACGTTCCGGCAGAACCAAGGCGCATTGGCATCATTGGCGCTGGACGGGTACGGCATGATGCAGCCAGTCATACCTCCGAAGATCAACAAGATATAGACCATCCGGGGTGTGCTCTGAGCTGCGATCGGCCCACCGACCAGAGCGCCGCTACGCCACCCGGCCTGGGTCCACAGCGTATTGTCGTCGGCGGTGGCGCCGAGCAGGGCGCCGGAGTCGTCATAGAGCCCGATCTTGTTCGGGACCGCACTCGCAGAATAGGTGCCGCCTGTCCGTACAGCCGCCACCAGGCGGGTGATGGTCACTCCGGCTGGGATCTCCAATCTGGAGCCGAAGATCGTGTTGTTGCTGGCGTTGCTGCCGAGCCCGAAAGCTTCGGGATCGCCGCTGCAGGCGAGCAGGCCGTACGCGCTGAGCGGGTAGACCGGGCCGCCTCCCGAACCGCCCCCAGCCGAGGGTGTGTTCCACTTCAGGCCGGAGGTCTGTGCGGCGTCAGCGGTGAGGACCTGGCCATCCGAGCCGACGCCGAGCCGGGCGAGCGCGCCGGAACCGGTGGCCGCGAGCAAGTCGCCCTTCGCGGTGACGAGCGACCGCTGCACCGCCCCGGTGATACGCGAGTCGTTCCCGGCCGCCACCGAGCCGGAGGTCGTGCCGACCGGGAGCCGGGCCGCCGCGACCGTGCCCATGGTGATGTCCTCACCTGCGTGTCCGTGGCTCTGCGAGGCGTAGGCGGCGGCACCCTCGGCCGGGGTGAGGTACTGCGGATGCGGATCGCCGGCGGCCGTGTGCGAGGTCACCAGCGTCGAGGCCGTGCCTGCCGGGTCGTAGACGCCACTATGCGTGTGACCTGCGGTTGCGGCTCCCACGTCGGCTGCGGTGAGGGTGACGACGCCGGTCTTCCCGTTGACGCTCGACACGGCGTCGCCGCCACTGCTCGCGGGCAGCTGGCTCGTGGGGACGAGACCATCCGACCCCAGCGAGGCGTATCCGGAGGGCTGTCCGCGCCGTGCCGCCAGCTCGTACCGGGCGTCTCCCGCAGACACGGTGAGACCCACGTCGGCCCGTACGCCAGGAGTCGAAACGAGCACGTCAGCGAGGTTGTGCGTCCCGGTGGCCGGGACAGTGATGGTGTGCCGCCGCTCTCCCTCGGCCACCATGTAGTAGGCGCCGTCAGGGTAGGCGAGCGAGCTCGTGGGGGTGAGCGTGAGCGACCATCCACCGTCCGGGCCGGAAACCGTCGCGACCTCTTTGACGATCTCCCCGCCCCCGGCCAGGAGACCGGAGGCGGCGACGAGGTGCGCGGTCACCTGCACTCCGGCGACCGGCGCCCCGGAAGCGTCCTTGACGACGTTGGTGATGGTGGTCACCGCGCACCCCCGGGGTTACTGGTTGCGGATCCAGTCGAGGGCGTCCTCGACGATGTCGTCCACGGCGGTCTGGGTGGTGATGGCGGAGCTGATGAAGGCGGGCGGTGCCATGACCGGTTCGCCCAGCGCGTTCCGGCCGACGAGGGCCACGACGAGCTCGGGGTTGTATCCGCCCGGCCTGGGTGCCAACTGGAACAGCACCTCGTGGTCGACGATCTCGCCAGGGGCGATCTGGTTGTCGATGGCGTTGGCGACGAACTCGGATACGGGGTCGGTCAGGCGCACAGAGGCGTCCTCTCGGGAGTCAGGAGGGGCGGAGGCTGGTACGCGGGCAGGGCGGTCCCCCTCCATGGCCGCCCCGCCCGCGTGTCTGTGAGGCCCGGCGTCAGGCCATGTCGAGCACCGCGGCTGTCACCGCGGAGTCCGCCCCGCTGTAGTTCAGGTGCACGTTGCCGTCGGGCTGCCGGTACTCCGGGCCCAGCGAGGGCAGGAGTCGCCCCTTGCCGGCGGCCACGGTGAACGTGCCGTCGGCGATGGCGAGGCCCTGCGCGCCGACGGTGCCGGGGGTGGGGATGGTGACGGTGAGGGTGGTGTCGTCGGCGTTGGCCACGTACACCTGGCGGCCCTTTCGCCAGACGAAGCTGTTGCCGTCGGTGAAGTTGACGGCGGTGGCGACGTCGGCCGGGATGACGCCGGTGGCTCCGAGCGCGGTTGGTGTGATGGGGGTGCGTGCCAAGGGTCAGTCCTCCTCGTCGGTGAGCTGGTCGCCCAGCGAGATGAGCTCGGCCTTGGTGAGGTCCTCGGCCTGCTCGCGCTCCATGCCACGAGAGACCGCCCACTCCACCCAGACAGCTTTCGGCGCGGACTGGGCAGGACGGTCAACGGGCGCCTCGACGGCCTGGGACGGCTCGTCCTCGACCCGCCGCCACCCAGACGCCGGGTCGGCGACCAGCTCGTCGAGGCGGGTCTCGTCGTCGCTTCCGGGCTCCGGCCGGACCCGCTCGGCCACGTGCCCCCCGGCCGCGCGCACGTAGGTGGCCATCAGAGCTTCAGGCCCGTCATGACGGCGTGCGCCTTCTCGTTGCCGAACTTGATTCCGATCTCTCCGTAGATCTGGACGTTGTCGCTCGCGCCGGTCTTCGCCAACTCTTCCTCGAAGAACACGCCCTTGCCCGGGATGGACAGGAAGACCGGGGTGAGCTGCTCCAGGCTGACGGCGACAATGGTGTCCTGCGGCATGTGCCGGTCCAGCATGATGTTGAAGATGCCGAAGTCCGTGGTGACGGTGGTGACGTTGACGCCACCGACCGTGCGGGACATCTCCTGGTACTGGCCGTACGCCGACGCGTAGGCCTTGGTGATGGCGCGCTTCTGGATGCTGTTGACCAGCAGAGTCGCGGTGGTCTGCTCGGAGAAACCGCCGTTGTCGTAGCCCAGCTGGATCAGGTCGTTGATGTGATCCCCGCTGAGCGTGGTCGACCAGGGCTTGGTGAAGGCGATGCCAGTGGCGGTGCCGAGGGTAATCGCCGAACCACCATTCGAGGTGGAGACCTTGAAGCTGTTGGTGTCCTGCTGGTCGACGTAGTACAGCCGGCCGGGGATGATGCCGGTCGCGGCCCCGACGGCGGTGAACACGATCTTGTCGCCATCGACGAGGCCGTGACCCGTGCTCGTGATCGTGTCGGTTGCCGAGGTGGCGCCCGTGACGGCGGTGCCCTTCGCGATGCGGTTGGTGGTGATCGCGGCGAGCAGGCCCTTGGTCTGCCGGGCGGTCGCGTTCGTGTTGGGCTTCACGTACTGGCCGTTGATGAACGACCAGTTGACGTCCAGGGCGATGCTCTTGATGGCCTGCTGGACCTGCCAGTTCAGCTCACTGGTGATGGGGTTGTTGGCGCCGTTGTGGTTGAACGGCGCGGACTGCGGACTCGCCACCTGGCCGGTAGCGGCCTGCTTGGTGTAGGAGACCGACACGGTTTCCTGGTGGATCTGGACGACGTTGGTCACGTTCGCCCGCACCCGCTCCTCAGCGGTCGGCGCGGTCGCGCCTTCCACCTTGGTCCGCTGGGAGGGGTCCCTGAGGTCGTAGGTCTGCCATTCGAACTCGGTCGAGGTGGTCTGGCCGCCGCCGGTGAGGCCGCCGATGGAGGACAGGAGCGGGGTGTCTTCCGGCGTCAGGCCGAACAGCTCGCCCGTGTAGTTGGGCAGGTTGAAGGTGGTTCCGAGGCCGGTGATACCCGCCATGGTCGTCTCCTAGAGTTACTGCGGTGGTTGCTGGGTGAGTGCGGCGCGCTGCCGCTTCAGGGCGATGGCGAGCGCGAAGTCGCGGTTCTTCTCAGCCTCGGCGATCTGCTGGTCGAGGCTCTGCGTCTGGTGGCCGCCGGAGCCGGAGAAGTCGCCGCCGGACTGCGGCGGCACCTGCGGGACGGGCGGCGTGGCCGGGGCTGCGGACTGGGTGGCCATCCACGGGTTCGCCTTCAGCGCGGCCTGGATGGTCTCCGCGAGCCGGACCGGGAAGTCCTCGGCGTTCGGGTCGAGGTTCGCCGCGGCGTTGGCGAACGCGACGCTGCCGAGCAGGGCGTCACCGTTCACGCCGTGCTGGCCGGCGGTTGTGTAGGCGTGCCGGAGCACGGTCTCCGTCCGGGCCGACGTGCGGTACTTGGCGGACTCGCCGCGCAGGTCCTGGATCTCCTTCTGGGCCCACTGGGGGAGCCGGGAAAGGTCGCGTCCGCTGTCGTCCGCGGGCGTGGGCTGGGGCGGGGTCCAGGTCGGCGGCTGCGGAACCGGCGGCGCCGGGGGAGGCGCGGGGGCGGGCGGCTGCTGGCCGGACTCCGGCGCAGGCTGGCCAGGATCAGCGGGCGGGGTGGGCATGGTCATGCGGACCCTCCAGGGGAGCGCGGGGACGAGTGGCCGGCGCCTGGCCGACCGGGGTGTTTTGGACCGCTCCCGGCGGTCCTTTTCGGGCATCCGTCACAGGTATTTCAGGACGGACGTGTAGATGTGGGGCGTATGGTGCGCGGCATGCACCCTCCCCAGCAGCAGCCTCAGCGGCCTCCGGCTCCGACCTTGCAGTACGGCCCGCCGCCGGGCCAGCCGCCGATGGGACCACCGCCTGGATGGCGGCCGCCTCCGCCGAAAGAGAGACTGAGCACGCTGAATTTCGTTCTCGTCTCGATCGGCGCGGTGTTCGTCGTGACCGGCCTGATCATCGTTTTGATACGACAGACCGCTTCAACGTCGCCCTCGATCTCAGCGAGCCCCAGCAATACGCCCAGTGGCCGAATGGAGGTAGCGAAGCCGACCGGCCCCCAGGGACGCGCCTACGTGGCTGCGCTGAAGGAGATCGACCCCGGGCTCGCGGTCAACAAAGACCGGGCGATCCGGAGAGGGATCGCGATCTGTGATCGAATGCTGAACGGCATGGACAACTCGAAATACAGCCTGCCGGAATACGTCGTGTTGGAATTATCCGGTGGGCATGCCACGATCAACGAAGAGCAGGCCAGGCAGGTAATTCAGCTGGTCGCGGCCTGGTGCAAGGCGGCATAGCCGTTCGACCAACCCGACTCCACCAGACTGGAGAACAGGCTCTCGTCGCTGTCTCCAGGGCTGAATCGCCGCACCGACGCGATCACGTCCCGGGCCGCGCCCGTCTCGAACCTCAGCTCGCCGTCGACGAGGGTGATCGTGTCGAAGACGGTGCCGTCAGAGACGTCCACGTAGTGCAGCGAGGTCATCCATCGCTCCCGGGGTCGGCGATTCGGCGGCGTGTGCCCTTGGCGTGCGGGGCTATCGCGTCGAGCCTGGCCATCATCGCACTCCACCACTCCTCGCGGCCGAGCGCGGCGAACTCACTCCGGAGGGCGGTCAGACGAGCGCGAGCAGCCGTGATGTCGTCGGGGGACATGTCGTTGTCGATCCACTCGCCGATGCCACGGTTCCACTGGGCCGGCTTCTTCATGAACAGGCCCTCGAACCTGCCCGCCTCGTGCAGGAGTGGACGTCCGTCAAGGACCTTTTTCCGGAGTTTGTCCCAGTAGCCGAAGGTGAGTCCATGGTCGATGGACACGAGGTCTTTGCCGTCGAGGAGCCAGTTGCCCATGTGCCGATCGGCGTAGTCGGTGAGCGCGTCGAAGAACGCCATCCGCCACCCGGAATCGCTGGTCAGGTAGCCGGTTGGCTTCCGGGCACCCTCGGCGAGCTTGCCGTCCATGAACTCGATGTACAGCTCTTTCGGGCCGACACGGTGGACTTCAGGGGCCCGGACTCCGAGGGCGCGGGCGACCTTGCCGCCGAGGATCTCGGCGTCGGCCTGGTCCACGGCGTCGTCTGCGAGGTGCGTCCGTTTGACGATCTTGTGGACGACCTTGCTGCCGTCGGCCAGGGTGACGAGATTAGTGTCGCCGTACATGCCGCCGGACAACGGGGTTCGGGACCGTTCACCCAGGGCGACGCGTTCGGCGAGGGAGGGCTGGGCCTTCTTGGCCTCTGCGCGAGCGCGAGCTTCCGCCTCGGCCTGAGCCTGCTTGGCGGCCTCCCGTTTGGCCTTCTCGGCAGCCTTCGCGCGGGCCTTCTCCTCAGCCTCCGCCTTGGCGCGAACCTCGGCTTCCTGCTTCGCCCTCGCCTCAGCCTCCGCGCGCGCCTTCGCCTCTGCTTCAGCGCGAGCCCGTGCTTCGGCTTCTTCGCGGGCCTTCGCCTCTGCTTCAGCCTGAGCTTTCGCCGCGGCGCGCGCCTGCTCAGCGGCTGCAGCCTCCGCGCGGGCCTTCTCCTCGGCCTCTGCCTGGGCTTTCCGCTCCGCCTCGGCGCGCGCTTCCGCGTCAGCCCGAGCCTGCTCGGCTTCCGCTGCGCGCTTCGCCTCCTCCTCTGCACGAGCACGCGCTTCGGCCTCGGCGCGGGCCTTTTCCGCAGCCTCGGTCTCGGCCGCGGCGGCTTCCGCCTTCTTCCGGGCCGTGGTCTCTTCGGCCTCGCGGGCCTGGCGCTCGGCCGCCTCGACGTCCAGCGCTGTGGCACTCGGCGTGGGCGGTGCGGGCGGCTGCATGTCGGTGACGGGGCCGCCCTTCGGCCCCTCGGGGCCCGGGGTGTTGCCGGCGCCGATCTGCTCCCGGTACGGGAGGCGCTTGAGCTTCGGGTTGTCCTTGAGGTGCTCGCGCAGCGCGGCCTGGGCGGCGCGGACCTTCGCGTTCGCGGCCTTCTTGCCCTCCGGAGTGAGGGCGCCAAGGGCTTGCTCCTTCGCGGCTCGGATCTTCCGCTCCAGGGCACGCTGTCGCTGCCGGGCGACGTCGCCCTCGGGGTCAGCCGTGGCGGTCTTGAGGCGGGTGACGCCGGGCAAGAAGGCGCTGACGGAGTGGCGACAGTTCGGGTGCTGGAAGCCCTTCGCCCGCGCGCCGTCGAGGGTGTCGACGACGTGCACCTCGACGAGCTCGCCGTCGCGGGTGCCGTGCTCGACGCGGATCCGGCCGATCGGCCCGGGGGTTCTACGGAGAACCTTCGACTCGAAGGGGCGGCAGAGCTTGCATTCCTGCGTGTTGTCGGACACGACCACCAGGTCGATTCCGACCGAGGCGAGGCGGTCCATCTGGCCCTGGATCGCGGCCCTGGCAGCATTGGTGCGGCCGATCATCTCTGCGTAGCTCGACAGGCGCCACCGCCGGTTGCGCGTGTCCGTGAAGCTGACGATCCCCTGGTCGACGAGGCGGGCCCACGCGGCCTGTGACGCCTGACGGCGGGTCGCCGTGCCGGTCGCGATCCGGGCGGCGGTGGCGGCCTGGACGGCGCGATAGGCGTCGAGGGGTGCGCGGAGGATGTTGCCTTCGACGACGCCGAGGTCGCGGTGGAGGGCGTTGGCGATGTTCTCGATGACGGCGGCGTTCGGCACCTGGGCGAGCGCGGCCTTCGCGTCGTCGCGGACCTGCTTAGACACCGGCAGGCCGGTCAACGCGGAGGCGTGGCCGTCCCGGTACGCCTGCCGGATCGCCTCGCGCACGGCCGCGCTCTTGGTGTTCTGGAGGCGGTCGTAGACGGCCTGCGCCGCGCGCCGGAGCTTAGTGACCGCGTCGAGCTTCACCTCAGCCGTCGGCGCGATCAGATCCTTCTTGAGCTCGTCGGCCACGACCTTGATGAGCGAGGCCTCGACTGACCGGTAGAGGTCGGCCACGCTGGCGGCGATGTGGTCGAGGAGGTCCTGGTCGACAAGCACGAGGAGGACCTCCTCGTGGTGCTACTCAATCGGCTCGAAGGGGCCGATCACTTCCAGGTCCATCCAGCACACCCATAGTCGCCTCTCAGGTGTCACGTCGCCTCGCCAGCGGGTCCAGGTCCAGGCCCACAGCGAGCCGTCGCAGTCGTCGCACTGCTCGCCGCGGACCGCGACGCTACCGCCGTCGGTGTCTCGTATGCGGGTCACGTTCGCAGGCGGTTCAGGGTACATGCGGTCATTCTCCTTCGGACGGCCCGTCCTGGGCGGCCGCCGGATCCCCGCCTCCGTCGTCCGGGCCCGTCATCTCGCCCGGCAGCGCGAGCGGATCCATGACCTGGGCTGGCCGCGAGTCCGCGATCCGCTGAACCTCGGCCTTCACCTCGGTCTCGTCCCAGTCAGGGTGGAGCATCCGCACGAGGGTCTCGTCGCTGGCGGCCTCGGCGCGGCGCATGAGCTCGGCGGTGGTGGCGAGCTGCATGAGGTCGGGACTGACGGAGTCGCCGAAGACGACCGTGGGGCGCTCCGGCTCGACGCCGGACGAGAAGAGAGCGGCCTCCAGGAGGAGCAGCATCTCGACCGCGTCGGCGAGCGGCGGCCCCGAGTAGACGGCTTTCTTGCCCCGGGTAGTGAGCGAGCGGCGCTCCTTCGCCGACACCTCGGTCGCGGTCACCGCGACGTCCCCGCTGAGACCGAAGGACTGCGCCGAGTATCCGGTCGCTCGGAGGATCGCGGCGAGCAGCTCCGCGCCGGTGTCCCGGTGCTCGACGATCCGGATCCCGAACTGGACGACGTTGAGCTCCAGGCGGTCGCCGTCGCCGAGCGCGTTCACTCCTTCGTAGAGCTCGCGGTCCAGGTCGAACGTGGCGCCCTTCCCGGGGCCGTTCGACTGTAGGTAGCTGCTGGGTGCGATCAGGCGGGCCTTGGCGAGCCGGACGTCGCGCATCCAGCTCGTGTAGACCTCGTCGAGGGCGTCCATGAGGCCGAGGACGGGCCCGGCGAAGTCGGAGCGGCCGAGCGGCGCGCCGGCGGGAAGGTTCCGCCATTCGCGCTGGGGACGCATGTTCGGGACGTAGACCGCGGTGAGGCGGTCGATGCCGGTCTCGACCTCCGGCTGGAGGTTCGCGGTGGCCGGGTTCGAGGCGAGGGGGATCTGCTGGCCGAGGTCCCCGCCCTCACCCCGGTACAGGCCGTGGAAGATCTTCCCGGGTTCGTGGCGCTCCAGGTGGCGGAGGAACGTTCGGTCGTCCTGCTCGACCACGCGCCAGAAGGTGACCGCGGACAGGCGGCCCCATCGCCACTCCGGCACGGCCGCGTCCGCGTGCACCACGGCGAGCCATGGGCGTTCGGCGACCTCCGTGTCCCAGACGGCCCGGAGGTAGTAGCCGCCGAGCGCGGCGCCGACCTCCGCCCCTTCGAGCAGGGTGGCCTGGAGTCCGTTCTCGACGAGCTCTTCAATCCGTTCCTGGGTGGCCGTGTTCTCGACGGTGAGGCTCGGCGGCTCGCTGAACAGGAGGTCGGAGCTCATGACGGCGAGGTCGCTCGCGACGGGGACGTGGAGCTTCGTGCGCTTCTCGCCTTGCGGGGTCGGCTGGCCCCAGAACCACCGGGCGAGAGCGCCGACGACACCGCCGCGATGCTGGGCGGGGCGGTTGGCCGGCCGGGTGGGGTCGTTGTAGATCGCGGCGAGTTCATCGGGGTCGCCGCGGTACCAGGCGTCGAGGACGGCGTACTGCTGGTAGATGGGGGTGAGGTGTTGGGGCGGCCAGGTGCCGCCGCTCGGCAGCGGCATCGAACGCTCCTCTCAGATCATGAGGGGCAGGTCAAGGAGGACCTGCTCCCAGTTCTCGAAGCGGATGCCGCGGTCGTCGATGTAGGCGGCAGCGGGCAGCTTGCGGTTAGTGACGAGCACCTCGTCGCGGTTGTTCCAGAAGTCACGCGGTCGGCCAGCGTTGAGCTCGACGATCGCGGGAATGCCGTGCCCCTCCAGCCACTGGGCGACGGGGTAGGGCGCGCGAGCGGTGTGGATGAAGACGGCGTACCGGTCCATGAGGGTGTGTAGGCCGTCGAGGGCGCCGGGGAGCGGCGGGTCGTAGATGGTGCCGTCGGCCCAGCCGCGGCTGTAGGCGTGGATGACGCCGTCGAAATCGACTGCGATCGTAGCCATCAGCGTCCCCACACAGCGTCGTTGGCCTCGTGGACGGTCCGCCACAGTTCGTACCGGACGGTGTCGTCAGCCTCGGCCCAGCGGTCGCGCATCTGGTCGACGGCGTGGACCAGGGCGCGCACCTCGGGCGGGAGGTAGGCGATCTCGGAAGGTTCGCCGAGCGATGCCAAGTCGGGTGTCATCAGACCCGCTCCGGCCAATGCCACGTGCCGCCGCGGTGCGACGCCTCCATCCACCCGCACCCGCAGTAGCGGAACGGGGCACCGTGCGACTCCTTGCTGGGGCAGTCGGGGTCGCCGGAGGTCTCCGCCCCGTCGTGGTAGTTGACCGCCCGGTTGAAGAACATCCCTTCCGGGTTGAGGACGGCGAGGCCGACCTGATCCGGGTGGTCGGGGTCTCCGGTCAGTTCGGTGACGATCGCGGCCCGGCAGACGCTCGGGTACTCGCCGCCCGGGGTGCCGTAGCTGACGTAGTGGACGATCCGGCCGACGCTCGGAACCTGACTCATTGGGTGCTCCAAGGGTGAAGGGGGAGGGAAAAGCGAAATACCGGGAATGTGCATTCCCGCAAGTTACGACCAAGTAGAGCGGTGCTCACGAAACCCGAAGAGGCCCGTCATCCGGCCGGATGTGACGCCAGCACACCCACGGCTCGCCACGCCCCGGGTTGGCATGCGTGCGCTCCAACTCGACCGGCGAGTAGGCCACCTCGCCGGCAACCAGGAGCTCATCACACTCCGGTGCGCAGCACGGGGCATCCTCGCGCACCGCCTTCGAGACGCCGATGGTGTTCTTGGTGTGAACGACGGTCTCCGCCCATGCGTGCATGAGCGTGTAGGTCTTCGTGTAGGTGCGCGTCAGCATGAAACCTCCGAGAGTTATGCAGCGAGCAGGACCGGCTCGGCGAGCAGCGGACCCCAGATCGCCCGCGTGGTCCGCACGCCGTACCTGAGCGCGTCCACGCCGTGATCGCCGATCTTGATCGGCTTGTCCTCGCCCTTCTCCGACGCGTCCGGATCCCACGCGTACGCCGGAATCTCCCGGATGAGCTCCTTGCACTCGGCGGAGACGAGGAGCCGGCCGGTCGCGAACAGGGACGCGGTCATGCGGATGCCGTCGACGACCTCGTTGTCGGCCAGGGTGGATGTCCAGCCGTCGCGGTGCAGCTGCACACGGAAGCTCGCGGCCGAGGGGTCGACGATGGTGTACTCCGGCGTCACGCCGAGCGAGGTGATCCAGGCGCGGAGGCGCTCGGAGTACTCGGCGTCCGTCAGCGAGCCGCGCTGCTTCTTGGAGTCCCACCGCCACTCATGGCCGACGTACAGCCGGCCGTCGGCGCCCAGGCCGATGAGCAGGGCGTGCAGGGGGTTCGTGGTGCCGTAGTCGAGCGCGAGGCAGATCCACCGGTCGATCGCGGGCAGCGCCTGGACGACGTGCCGGGCCGGGTCCCAGGACTCGTAGATGACTCCCTCGGCCAGACACCATTCGCCGAGGATGAGGCGGCGGTGCCAGAGGCCGGTGAACTCGCTGGAGACGGCGGCGACGTAGTCGGGGGAGAGGTTCGGGTTGTCAGCGAGCTGGAACGAGAACCGGTGAAGGTTGAGCGCGTCGGGGCTTTCGCTGCGATGGAGCTGGCCGTGGATATCGAGGTGCAGCGCGGCCCGGTCGAGGTAGTTGACCTTGAGCCAGTGCTGCGGGCCGTCGGGGTTCGTCGTGCCGTACAGCCGCGCTCCGGGGATCGAGAGCCGGGTGAGCAGCATGACGAAGAACGACTCCGGCAGCGTGGACACCTCGTCGCAGTACGCCCCCACCAGGGACAAGCCCCTGATTTTCTCCTGGGCGCGCTCGTCGTTCGCGCCCACCACGTACACCTTGCGACCGAGCAGGTGGAGCTCTCCGGCGCCGGCGACGAACCGGCAGCGGTGCTCGCCGAGCATCTCGACCATGACGTCGATGATGTTGCGGCGGAGCGTGCGCTCGGTCTTGCCGACCATGAGCAGGGGGCCGGCCGGGGCCGACCTCACGAACTCGATCCATTTCAGGAGCGAGATGATCGTCTTGCTGGAGCGGACGGAGCCGTCCCAGATGTTCAGGCGCGCGTCCGCGAGCCGATAGGACTCGACCTGCTTGCCGACCAGAGGATTGACGATCACTGGCCCGTGATCCCTCTCAGCCACGCGTCGACCGCGGCCAGGCCCTCGGGGTCACGATCCATCTCGACGAGCTGGCGGTGCTTGTCGACCGCGATACCGAACGCGACCGCGGCATCCCGAGCCGAAGCCTGCGGGAGGGCCTCGTCCATCCGCTTGAGCGCCCGCTTCGCAACCACGAGCGACGCGGTGGCCAGCGAAGCGCGGTCACTCGCAGCGTCGGCCTGAGCCGCCTCGGTCGCCTTCTTGGTCTTTCCACGTTGAAAGGCGTCGGTGATGCCTGCCTGTTTGGCGATGCGAGAGACGGTGCCGGGGTCTACTCCATGCTCGCGGGCGATGCCTCGGCAGGACTTCTCGTCGACGCGGATGTCGTTGAGGATTGCGGCGCGGGTTTTGTCGTCGAGGGGTTTCCCTTGGGGCACACGCGCTCACCCCCGGGCGTTGAGATACGGTGACGCATTTGTGCAGGTCAGTCAGGTTACCCAGGTGGGTAACCTGGGGGCGGCTCGCCGCGCTGGAGTCGGCGGTGTTCCCGGAGCAGGCATGAGAAAGCCCCGCGCGGTGGCGGGGCTATTTTCGCGCATGCTACGCGTACGCCTGTGGATAATACCGGTTTCCCCTGGTCAGCGCAAGATCACTGGATCTCATGCGGCACGCTCCTCGGCGGCCTGGATGTGGTGGGCGAGGCGCTCCCAGTCGGTGATCGGCCACACCGGCCGGCCGCGCCACCAGGTGCCGACCTCACGGGCGGGCGGGTCGCAGGTTCCCCAGCAGACGATGGCCACCATGCCGCCGGGCAGCTCCTCGACACGCCACACGTCGCTCTGGTGGCACCAGGGGCAGGTCACGTCGAGGTGTTGCCCGGCGTACACCATGCACAGAGCTCGGGCGACCTGATCGACCATGCGGTGGGCGATCGGCGCCGCCCACCCGACGAGATCGTCGGGGAGTCGCCGCACGGCGTACAGCAGGTACGGCCGGGCGTCGAGGTCTCCGGGCCCGGGCGGGGGGAGCGGAGAATCGCCGACGACGTGGGAGATGGCGGCGGCGAGGTCGTCAGCCTGCACGAGCAGGTCGAGCACGGTGGACAGGATGGCCACGTCGACGGGGGCGGGTGAGGCGCCGAGGGAGAGCATGCTGCGCTCGAACCTCTCCAGGCGGGCCTGTTCGTCGCGGGCGGCGATTGCCTCGGGAGTGAGCTCGGTTTGCCGCCAGGGGCGGCGGGTGCCGGGAATTCTCGTCTCGACCAGGTCAGGCCAGTATTCAGCGACCCATTCGAGGTCGGCAACCACTTCGTTTTTCACTGCGGTCTCCTCAGAATTGGGGCTGGTCGGGGATCGGCTCGCCGTACGGAATGAAGAGCGGGACGGGGTCGGGTCTGAAATGCGGGGCCCGTGCTCCGGGTGGGCATTTGTGGGTGGCGACCACGGCGTATTTCCGGTCGGCGTGGATTCTCCAGGCGTTGCGGTGGATGAGGTACGGCTTTCGGGGCAGGCCGAGCGGCTGCACGTCGTACGTCATCTGGCCGGCGGTGAGGGCGTCGAGCTCGCCGCGGGGGTCGAGTGGGCCCGCGGTGGCTCGGATCAGGAGGCCTTCGGAGTGGCCGACGAGGGTCGGGGTGCCGCAGCGGGGGCAGGTGTCGAGGACGGCGGGGGTGGAGATCATTTCGGCCCCCGCCGGATGACGGATGACAGATGCGACCTGTCATCCGCTATGAGCTCATTGCGTGCGCGCGTGTATGCGCCCGCGTACGTATACGCGTGTAAGAGGGGAATGCGAGAAAATCTGTCATCTGTCACCGAGTCGCGGCGGAGAGCTGAGTTTTCCCAGCTCAGTCCGCATTTTGTGGTGATGACGGATGTGTCATTCGCATCTGTCATCGGAGGGTGCTTCACCATCCGGGCCCGCCGATCTTGTCGGAGTCGGGCTGTGACAGATGCGGGGCCGATGACGGATCCTCGCCTTCGGTGGCGAGGACGGTGATGCCGGTGTAGGAGCGGGAGGATGCCGACCGGGCCTGTCCGACTCCGAACCTTCTCGCGAGCTCCTGGGTGAGTTTCTTCGCCGATACGGGGGTTTCCCCTTCGACGAAGCACCACCGTTCGTACGCCTCGCGGAGTTTGGTGATCTTGATTTGGATGTGGTCGGAGGCTGCGGTGTGGCAGCACTCGGTGACGAAGCGGGCGACGGTGTCCTGGTCGGCTTCGTAGCCTCTGGTGGCGGCCATGACGCTGTCAGGCTCGTTCAGGCCGCCGGAGTGGTAGGCGGCGGCGCCCTGGATGATCCAGGCGAGCAGGGCGGGCCCGTGGTCGCGGGCGAGGATGCCTTGCAGGTCGTCGACCACGGCTTCCGGTGGTACTTCGTGCAGGAACGGGATCAGTCTGAGCCTGCGCCAGAAGGATCGGCCTCCGGCGCGGACTGCGGGCTGGTGGTTGCCCATGAGCCACAGGTGGTGGGTGGCGGTGAACGTGAAATGGTCTTGACGCATGAAGCGGGCGGTCAGGGAATCGCCGCCGGTGAGGTGCTTGACTTTCGTTTCGTCGAAGCGTGCGTCTTCGTCGACTTCGCTGCAGACGACCATTCTCATACCGGCCAGGCGCGCAATTTCAGTTTCGTGTTGAATTGACGTTTTGGCCATCAGGAATCCGCTGGGGGCGGTGGTTGCGTAGTCGCCGAGAACGCCGATGAGGGATTCGAGAAAGACGCCTTTCCCGTTTCCTCCGTTGCCGATGCAGAACGGCAGGACGTGTTTCGCGACGCTGCCGGTGGCGCTGTAGCCGACGAGGCGTTGCAGGTAGGCGATCAGTTCGAGGTCGTTGCCGAACGTTTCGACGAGGAAGGATTCCCAGCGGGCTTTGTCGGCGGTGAGGTCGGGCGAGCACGAGGTGACCTTGGTGTGGAGGCGGGTGGCGTCGGCCGGGCCGAGGAGACCGGTGGTGAGGTCGACAATCCCGGACGGCGTGTTCAACTCCCAGGGGTGGGCGTCGAGGGTGTCGAAGGCGGCGACGATGCGCACGTCGGTCTGTGCTTGGGTCAGCATGCTGCTGGTGCCGAGCGCGGACAGGGCTTTCCGTTTGTGGGCGATGGCGGTCTTGTCGGCTTCGTCGAGGCCGCGGGCGACTCTTTTGCCGTACTCGCGGACGATGCCGCCGCCGACGGGCTGCCACTCCCAGCGGGTGCCGTCCCAGGCGAGCCACCGGCCCCGTTCGGGCACGTACCGGATGACGTCGCCGAACCGGTCGACCAGTTGGAGGGCGTTGCCGTCGTCCGACTGGGCGTACGTTCTCTCCTCGACGACCCGCAGCACCGGGGGTGGGCCGTCGGGGTGGAGCTCGTGCACGGTGGCCAGGGTGCCGACGACCGCGGGGGCCTGGACGGCCGGGGCGGGGACGGTGGGCTCGACCCGTACGCCGTACCCGCGCGCCTGGAGTTTGGTCGCGGCGGCCGACAATGCGGCCGGGCTGGTGGAGCCTTCGGTGAGGAGCGTATGGGCCCCGAACCGGTCGTAGGGTCGTTCAGCCTCGAATTCCGTGCTCGTGGTCCAGACGTACAGGTTGTCGGCGCCGTTGCGGCCGGTGGTGGCGGATATGCCGTGGGATTTGCCGGGGCGGCACCAGTAGGTGACTCCGGCCGAGTCGGTGTAGATCCGCTTCCACCCGCGCGGAGTGAGAATCTCGTCCCACGTCGTCTTGGCGTTGAAGTCGTCGCCCGGGGACACGCTGTCGTCGTCGAACGCTGGGGCGGGCTGGGAGAACAGGGGGCTCGACGGGGTGGCGGCCGCGGGTGCCGGGGGCTGCTCGTCGGGGTGGGGCATGCGGTCGAAGCCGACGGCGAGGTGGTGGAGGGCGTCGCGTTCCGCCGAGGTGATGGTGGGGATCGTGGTGGGGCCGCCGGCCAGGAGAGTCCAGGTGCCGTTGGGGATGTCGCCGTGGGTTCGGCCTGCGGAGGGGGCGACGACGACGAAGCCACCTTCGGCGCGGGTCTCGATGAGGACCTTGATTCGGTGGTCGGGGTTTTCGGCGAGCTCTTCGGGGGTGGCGGGCCGGGAGGCGAGTTTCGCGTTCCGGGCGTCGGCTCCTTCTACTTTGTAAAGGAGGTGGATTCCGCCGGATGGTGTGATCTCCATGTAGCCGGTGGTGACGCGCCGCCAGAGGTCGCCGAGGCCGGACGCTTCGGCGAGCGCGGTGTAGTCGTGGGCGATGTTTTCGCGGACGGCGCGGCCTTCGAACTCGAACAGCTCCAGGTGGCCGGAGGCGGCGCCGCAGACGACGCCGAGACCGTCGTACCGTCCGGAGGTGAACCAGGCGTCGAGCTGCTCCAGGGTGGGGCGTGGTTCCAAGCCGCCTGCCTGGGTGTGGCGCTTCCATTTGACGGCGGGTGCTTTGCCGGTGGTGGCCGGGATGACGCACAGGCCCGCGTGGTGGAGGTGGTGGGCGGCCTGCTGGAGCTGGTTCAAGTGGTCCCCTCGGGTCCGGGTGGGTGGAGATAGGGGGAAGCCCCCGAGACGTTCGCGCACGTCTCGGGGGCCGGTTCAGGGGGTTTACAGGTGGGGTCCGGCGGGGGCCGGGGCGGGCGGGGCGGTCATGCCGAGCGCGGCCATAGCGGCGGCCTGCTCGGCACTGACCTGCTGGCCGGTGGGGAGGGTGATGGGCGCGGCGACGGGCGCCGGAGCGGGGGTGGGGATGGCGGCAGCGATGGCCTGGCCGGTGGCCGCGTACTGCTGGGGCATGGCGGCTACCGGCGCAGGCACACCCACACTGACTCCCGGGGCAGCCGGAAAGGGCGCAGCGGGAGCCTGCGGAACGGGTACAGGAGCGGTCTGGGGCAGAGGGGCGTGAGCCGGGGCGGGAACGGGAGCGGCGGCGGGCGGGGCCTGGAAGGGGGAGGCCTGGGGGAACGGGTTGCCGCCGACCGCCTGCAGGTACTGGGTGGCGTACGCGGCGTCGGCGTCGGTGTACTGCTCCAGGACGTACGGAGCGGTCTGTCCCGGCTTGGCGACGCCCCGTCCGAGACGGCCGAGGACCGGGTCCTTGCCGATGGAGTTCTTCAGAGAGCCGACGAGGACCTTCTGGAAGATGAGGACGTTGGTCTCGGTGCGGGGACCGGACTGGTCGGTGAGGAGGACGAGGTCGGCGGAGATGGCCTCGGCGGTGCCGAGGGTGGTCTGGATGCCGGTGCGGTGCTCGCGGGGGTAGATGAGGAAGAGGTGGCCGGGGTAGTCGGAGATCTTGAAGTCGGAGGAGGGGGAGGCGGGCTGTGCGAACATGACGTTCTCCTTGATCGTTTACTTGGTGGTGGCTCCCGGGCAGCCCCGGGAGAGGTCGGTGGAACCGGGCTGGAAGTAGGCGCAGTACGTGCAGTACGCCTCGGTGGCCGGGAACATGGCCCAGTTCTGCGGGTTGGTGGCGGGGTCGAGCGCGTCCAGGGCGACCAGGACGTTGTCGAGCCGCTCCAGCGCCCCGAGCGCGATGGACCGGTCGTACGGCTCCGTCCAGACGTGCAGGCCATCGATGCGTCCGCCACGGGGCAGGAACGTGATGGCGACGTGCTCGACCTGCTCGCCCGCGTTCTCCTGGCCGAGGCCGTAGGTGTGCGCCTGGATCCGGTACTGGTCGCCCGGCCCCTTGGTCCGGTAGTCCTTGAGCCGGTCGGCGCCGACGATCTTCCAGTCGTTGTTGACGCGGAGGTCGCGGTCGTACAGGTCGGCGGATCCGTAGATGTTGCCGCGGATGTGAAGCCGCTTTTCGACGAGGTAGCGTTCGCGGCCGAGCCGCCGGTTCTCGGCCTCGTAGGTCTCGGCCATCCAGGTGTGGGTGGCGGTGCCGATGATCGACGCCCACGGGTCCGAGTCGGTGTTGACCTCAGGCCAGTCGAGGAGCTTGTACGCCATCCGCCTGGTGCAGGGCATGCCGATCTCGGAGGGGCCGATGACGCGCTGCAGGGATCTCGGGGCGTTGGCTCCGGCGTTCTTGACGGTCTGCACGACGGACGTGGCGATGGTGGCGGCCAGGCCGGACAGCGGGACGGTGGCCCATCCCGCGTCCGGCTGGGAGAACATCGCCATCACGACTCGTCCACGAGCTTGAAGGGCCGGGCGGCCTTCTTCTCGACGAGGTACGCCTGGTAGATGTCGGGATGGTCCTGCGCGAGGCGCTTGCCGTCGAGCTGCGTGCCGGGCTTGGACGTCTTCCAGGTGACGGCGGGGCGGCCGTGGACGGTGGCCTCCTCCCGGTCGCCCAGGAAGTCCTTGAGCTTCTCGACGGCCTGCGCCTCGATGTCCGCCCACCGGGTCTTGTTGGCCTTCGCCTCCTTGGCGAGGTTCAGCCACCCGACCATCGACTCCGGCAGGTCCGTACCGATCGGCTCCGGGTGGGGCACGAGCACGTCGAAGGGCAGCGTCTCGGCCGCCGGTACCGGGTCGGGGAGCAGTCCGCCGGCCGTGAGGGCCGAGCAGTCCAGGCCCTCTTGGGCGCGGGTGACGGCGACGTAGGCCAGCATCACCTCGGCCGGGACGAGGGTGCCCTCCTTGTCGTACGGCTCCGGAAAGTCCGCGGCGAGCCGCACCGTGGGCCACTCGCGGCCCTTGGCGCGGTGCGCGGTGGAGATGATGATGTCGGCGTTGTACTCGTCGACGAGCTGGTCGACGACGTGCAGGATCCGCTCCGGGCCGTGACTGTCGACGAGCTTCACGAACGTCTTCAGATCCTGGCCGCCCGCGTCGTGCTCGGCGTACTCCTGCACCTCCGCCCACGTGTTGAAGGCCATGAGCTCCGGGTGGTAGGTCGGCCGCCCGGACTTCAGGTCCTGGCAGGCTTCGGCGAGACGGCGGATGTCGTCGCCGCCGCCGACCAGCGCGGGCTTACGGCCGACGGCGAGGGCGGCGATGACCTGGCCGACGGCTCCGGCGTTGGTGCGGCACAGCACGGCGCGGGGGGCCGGGATCCGCTCGATCCGGGAGTTCCGGTTCGGGTTGCCGACGAGCCGCAACGGGGCGCCGAGGAGCTCTAGGTGCTCGTTGGCCTCGTCGGCGATCCGCTGCCCGAACCTGAAGCTCTGGGAGAGCATCAGCCGGGCCCCGTTGAAGGACTCCATGGCGTCGACCGCGCCCCGCCACCCGTAGATGGCCTGGGACTGGTCGCCGACCAGGATCTTCTGCCCGGCCTGCGCTTCGACGATCTGCGCGATCACCGGGTTCGCGTCCTGAGCTTCGTCGAGGAAGATCAGATCGGCCGGGAGTGTGGGGTGGGTGAGTGCCCAGATCTTCAGGTAGTGGTCATGCTGAAACTTGAGTCGACCGTTTACCGAGGTGATGTCGTGCCACGCCTGGTGAATCATCGGCACCAGGCGGCGCCGCAGTTCCATCTGGGCCATGGGCTCTTCCAGGCCGGGAACCGGGGGGATGTGGACGTCGCCGGGCGTCTCCCAGTCGCTGTGGCAGAAGCGGGTGAGTGCGTCCATCACCAGCCGGGCAACCTTCACGGAGGTGAGAGCGTGGGCGCCGAGGTCGAGCACGGCCGGAATCTGGAGGATCCGGGCGACCTCGCGGGCGGGCACGCGGGGCCCGTTGAGGCGGTGCTCGAACTGGCGGCCGACCGTGGCGAACGCCAGCGAGTGGGCGGTGCGGCACTGGACGTGGGCGGGGAACGAGGCGGCGGCGTCCTGCGCGATGGCCTTGTTGTAAGCCAGGTACAGGCCGCGCTGTGTGGTGCTCGCGGCGATCATCTTGAGCGTGCTGGTCTTGCCGGTTCCGGCTCCGGCCTCGATGACGAGGTCCTGGCCGGTCTGCGCGGCGGTGAGGATGGCGGCCTGTTCGGGGGTGGGCGGGTGTTGGAACACCGGCGCCACCGGAGCCACGGGAACGGCCGGGGCGGGCGCGGTGAAGGTGGCGCCGCCGGGCTGAGTGAACATCTGCTCGCCTCCTTTCTGTCGTGAAGCGGGGGAGGGGGAGGAGGGGGGCGTCCCGGGGATTGACCCCGCCCCGGGACGCCCCGGTCAGGGGGTCAGGCGACGGCGGGGGCCCAGCTGCTGCCCTGGTAGCGGGTGACGAGGTGCGCGTCGACGGCGATGCCCCACCGCTTCTGGATCCGGGTCCCGGCCGCCAGCTGGTTCTCGGCCTTCGCGCGGTCCCAGGCCCCCCGGAGGCCGTAGTAGGTGCGGACCTCCAGGTCGCCCTCCTCGTCGAGGAAGGTCAGCTTCACGCCGTACTCGCACGCCTGCGTGAGCTCGGTCATGATCCGGGGCGCCCGGCAGGAGGCGAGGAGTTCGGGGACGGTCTGGCGCGAGCGGGGGAGGGTGACGGTCATGGCCTGAGCTCCTGGGATCCGAGTGTTCCGTGATGCCCCACGATGTTCCTCGGGGCGATGATGGGACACTATCTCATGGGCCATCATGGTGCAACATGGTACATCGAGGGGCGTGAAAAAGCGGGACTTACAGGACGCGGACCCGCCCCTGACCGCACCGTGAGCAGCGCTGATACGCCACCTGGCCGATCGGATCCACCGTCACCCACCGGTGCCTCCACAGACACCGTCGCGGGGCGGGCGGGGCGTCACGGGACATGGACCACCCCGGTATCCCGCGCCATGTTCGCCTCCTGCAACCGGGCGAGCCGCGCCTCCAGTGCCTGGACCGTCGCCTGCAGCTGGAGCACGGTGGCCCGGTCACCACCGACCGGCGCCGGCCGCCACACGCTCCGGGACTCCGCGGTCTGCCGGGCGAGCTGCTCGGCCGCCAGGTGCCGGCGGAGCTCGCCGCATTTGATTTCGAGGTCGGCGGCCTCCTCCCGGGCCTCCGTCAGGAACTCGTCGGCCTCGGCCAGACGATCCCGGAGGCGATCGATGGCACGGACGAGGCCGGTCCGGGTGCGGAACCAGTCACGGATCATGGGATGTCCTTTCCGCGGGGTTCACCCAGCAGGTTCGTGATGAAGTCGGCGACGCCGTAGCAGGTCCGCCAGGTCACCGTGGTGACCCGGGCACCGCAGCGCGTCGCCACGGTGATCTGCGCGTCCCGGGGAGGCGAAACAGGGGGAAGCCCCCCACCGAAGCCGGTGAGGGGCGTGGTGCTGGGGACGGTCACGGCGAGGGCGTCCCGCGCATGATGACGATGCCGAGCGCCGTCTCGACCTGGCCTACCACCGCGAGCACCGCATCACGCAGCACCGCGGCCGTGTCGTCCAGCAGATAGACCACCTGCAGACTGCCGCCCTGGATCCGATAGCGGAACCGCGCGTCGATCCCGTACACCGTCGGGTCCTCGCCCTCGGCCACCGGCAGCTCGAGACACTTCACCGCGATCTTGAACACGGTGGGAACCTGCAACTGCCCCTTCGCGCCGGCGGACGCGTCGGTAGTCTCCTCGAACACCAGGCGCCGGTCGCCGGACGCGAGAGGCATGGCCGAGGAGAAGTTCACCTTCGTCTTTGCCTGGAACGTGGTCGCGATCTCCAGCATGTCGGCCGCCGACGGCTCCCGGATATCGCCGAGGTGATCCTCGACGAACTCAGCGAACGTCTGCTGCGACATGGGCTTGCGGTCCTGGCCGACCCACTCCTGCCACGCCTTCGTGGTGCGCAGCTGGAGGACGAGCCGGTGGTCACCCCACCGCGGATCGATGCTGGTGTGCGCGTTGATGACGGCCGTGATGCGCTTGCCGTCGACGTCGACGTACACCTCGGACGCCTCGTCGGCGTGCTTGCCGTAGTAGTGCAGGAACGAGGCGACGTCCTCGACGACGACGGTGCCGGTCTTGCGTTGCGGGCTCTCCCGGTCGCGGTCGAGCAGGTCCACTACGTGCACACGGTCGTTCAGCTTGTAGCCGTAGATGGCGCCGGGCTCCAGCTCATCAGGCGCCTGAGCGCCGTTGAGGGCCTGGATTAGGGCGTCGTTCTCCGTACGGAGCTCGCTCACTTGTTGATCTCCTTGACGTGGTCGTGGTTGACGGCCCGGCCGACCTCGCGCAGGCCGGGCAGGGCGATCTGGCGGGGGTCGTCGCGGACGAGGTTGTTGTCGCTGTCGGCGAAGAACACCGAGGAGATGGGCTCGCCCTTCGGTGGCGTGATGGTGGCCTGCGCCGAGACGACGAGCGCGTTCGAGTCGCCCTTCATCGGCGCGATCTCGACCTTCAGCGCGAACGTGCCCTTCTTGCCGTGCTCGCGGACGGCCCGGACCAGGTCCTGCAGCTGGACGGCGGCCTCGTCGACCACCTGCCCCTGCTTGAGGTCGCGGAGTACGTCGGCGAGCGGGCGCACCTGGCCACGCTCGGAGGTAGCGGTCACGCTGTCTTCCTTTCAACGGGGGATTCGAGGGGGAGGAGAGCCAGGCGCAGGCCGAGGGCCCGCGCGTGGGCATCAAGGGAGTAGAGGTCGGGGGTGGTGTAGCCGGTTTCCCGATGGGACACCGTGACCCCGCGCCGCGACAGATACAGCCGTTCGGCGAGCTCATCCTGGGTGAGACCGAGCTCGCGCCGCCGGTGGGCGAGGGCCCGCATGATCGGGTGAGGGCGGGACGTCACCGCGCCACCGCCTCGGGCCATGCGACCTTGGCGAGCGCGTCGCGATGGGTTCTGGGCATCTCGACGATCCGGTGGCCGAGCGCCTCCATGCCAGCCGCGCGCAGCCACCAGGCGTCGACCTGGTTGTCATCGCGCAGGTCGATCCCGGCGCGCTGGAACAGAGCCATCCGCATGTCGGCCTTGGTGGCATTCCCTCGGCCGGTCGCGTACTTCTTCAGGCTGCTCGGTGGGACGACGGCGTACGGCACGTCACGGCCGTCCAGCTGGTAGGCGACCAGCCACCACAGCCCGGCGGCTTCGTGATGGCCGGCGCCGGACATGCTGCCGTAGGACGGCCCTTCGATCACCACCAGGTCGACCCCCTGGGTGACGTGACCCATGACGGCAGAGCAGATCCAGGCCAGGCGGTCGGTGCCGCGCAGGTCTCCGCAGGTGACCCGCTCGGTGTATCCGTCGGTGCGGGCGATGCCGGTGGCGGTGAGGGACAGGTCTAGGCCCATGGTGCGCGGGGTGGCGCCCGCCGCCGGGCCCATGGTGAGCTCGGCGGGGGACAGGTCACCCACGGCCACCACCGTCTTCCTGCTCGGCTCGGCGCGCGGCCCGCACCTGGACGGCCTCGTGGGCGGCGGTGCCCTCGGTGGTTTCCGCGCTGCACGGACAGTCCTGGACGGTCCACTTCACGCCGGGCGCCACGAGCGCACTGCAACCGAACGGGTTCTTCTGGCCCTGCTCGCACAGTCGGGCCGTGCAACACGAGCAGTCCGGGCACGCGGCCGGGGCCAGCCGCACCCACCGGTGCCCGTCGGGAGCGTCGACCGGCACCCGGCCGGGGACGGCCGCGGCGGCCAGGGCGGTGATGCCCTCGACCGGCAGCCCGGTCAGGAGGGCGACATAGATGGCGAGGAGACAGGCGGTCCCGCACAGGGTGGCGTGGAGCCAACGGTTGCGGCGGGCGGCCGCCACCCCGAGGAGGGCAGCGGCCACCGCGAGGACCGCGCAAAAGAAGGTGCTCACTGGGGTACCTCGCGCTCCAGCACGTCACCACGCCAGAGAGCCGCCAGGTCCCGGCGCCACTGCGTGACCCGCCACTCGTCGACCCACCCCGTGCGCAAGCACGCCCGCCCCGGATGACCATGCTCCGTGAAGACGGCGAGCACGTCGCCGAGGATCTTCTGAGACGCGACGAACCGCTCCTCGGCCTGGACCGCGCGCTGCCGCCACTCGTCGTCCGCGCGACCGAGGGCCTGCTCGAAGTCGTCGAGCTGGGCGACCGCGCGGCCGTGGTTCTGGCCGGCGGGGGCGCCGATGAGGGCCTCGGCGACACTGTCGGCGTAGCCGACGGCGACGTTGTGCGGCGAGCACCACGTCTGCATGTTGCGGGCCAGCGTGATGACTCGCTGGAGGGCGGCGGCTGTCTGCTCCGGGGGGATCATGATGCGCCGTCTTTCTGGGGAGTGCGGAAAGGGGCGAGCGTCACGTCGAGCAGCACGACCACCAGGAGGGCGGTGCCGTAGCCCATGGGAGGGATCGCGGGGAGCCAGCCGTGCAGCACCCGCAGCAGCTGAATCAGAGCCCAGGCTGCCAGCAGGTACAGTGCGGCGACCGTGATCAGCCTGGCAGCCAGGCGCTGGCCGGGTTTCTGCTTCGGGCCGGTCACGCCGGACCTCCGTCCGGCTCGGACGCGGCGGGGCGCATGGGCTCGAACGGCGCCCGCCCCGCCTCGCTGTACGGGTAGCCGGCCGGGAACGCCAGCGTCGGCGTCGGCCCCTGGGGAACGGCGTGCGCTTCGGCGTGCGCCAGCAGCGCCGACCACTCGTCCAGCACCGCCCGCGACGCGGACAGCCGCGCCTCGTCAGCGGCCGCCTGGTCCTGGCAGATCTTCACCTGGTCGCGCAGACGCGCGATCGTCTCGATGCTGAACGTCACGACGCCTCCCGGCTGGTGAGGAGGGTGTGGACCTCGGCCTTGAAGAACCGGCGGTGACCGCCCGGCGTGCGGACGGACGTGAGCTTGCCCTCGTTCGCCCAGCGGTTGACGGTCTTCGGGTCAACCCGGAACATGGTGGCGACCTCTCCGGGGGTGAGCAGCGGCTCGGGTTCGGACATCAGACCTCCTCGGCCTGGGGGGTGATAAGGACGACCTCGAACTCGGGTCGCCGGTGGTAGGGGCGCTCTTCGCCGGTCTCGATGACCCGGGCCATCACGTCCCACGCCGGGCACAGGACGTTGCGGCACGGCGCGGGCGGGGCGAGGATCTCGACCGCGGCCGGGACCGTGGGGGAGTCGGGCAGGCGGTAGACGAGGGGGATGCGGGCGAGGGTGCCGGGGGTCAGGTCGCGGAACTTCACGCCGCACCGCCGAGGGGGCCGGTCGCGGGGCCGTTCTCGAAGTCGTTGTACGGCTCCGCCTTCTCGACGCGGGTCAGCGGGCCGTACTGAGCGCTGACGAAGCTCCACGTCTCGTTCGTCGAGGTTCCAGTCATGTGCAGCAGGACCTGGCCGCCGTGGTGGACGACCTTCCACACGTCGCCTTCATCGTCCAGCCACCGGTCGCCGACCCGCAGCGTGGGCTCCTCGGCGGGCTTCGGCCGGTAGACCTTCGTGAGCGGGCCGTACTCGATGTGGAAGTGCCGCCAGAGGTTCACGACGCCGTCGGCGTCCTGCAGCAGGATCTCTCCGTTCGGGCTGTCCAGGTAGGCGAACCGTTCGACGCCGAGCGAGTCCTTCCAGATGTCGCCGGGCTGCGGCTCACCCTCGGCCGGGACCAGGCGCTCGACGGTGACGGCGTCGAGCGGCACGGTCACGTCGTAGAGGCCCGCCGGGTTTTCCAGGGCGATCGTGAGCTCGCCGGGGTAGAGCTCTTCGCCGTCGGTGACGTGCGCGACGGCTCCTTCGACGATGACGCGGACGCGCTCGCCGACCTTGTACTGTTCAGGCATGGCCTGACCCTTCGTTTCGTGGAATCGGATTGGTGGGGTTGGTGCCTACGGGCGCCCGGCCGGTGGCTCGGTCGGGCAGCCCGGTCTACGCCGACCGGCGCAACGAGCGCTTCGTGTCGGCAGCCGCAGTCGCGGTCTTCTTCGCGGCGCGCGCCGCAGCGGCCCGGCTGGACAGCTGCGTCATGTACGCCCGGTGGTAGTTCTCCGCAGCCTTGACGATGTCCTTCTCGGGGACGACGCCTTCGGCGCGGACGTGGGCGATCCAGTAGTCCCGCGACACCGGCGACTTTCGGCGGGCGGGCGCGGTCCGCTCGGTGCGGTTCGGGGTGCGCGCCCACGAGATGTTCCCCGCGATCCGGGCCGACCGGGACTTCTGCTCGGGGGTGGCCATCAGTTGGCCGCCCTCTGCTCGCTGGTCTTGTACTTCCGGTAGGAGGTCGCGAGGATCCTCCACCGTCCCTGCTGGCCTGGGTGCGTCTTGGTGGCCTCCAAGGCGCCCCTGCGGATGGCGCGGATTACGGTCCGCCGTTCGACGCCGAGATCGGCAGCCACGTACGGCACCGTCACGTATGCGCTCTCCGTCTCCATGAGACCTCCGTGGTACATCGTGGTACATCAGAGAGTCACGGTACATCAGGGGAAATGATGGGTCAACGTGGTGCATGTTGGGGCGCAAGTCATGCTGAGTGAGTGATTTATGTCATGGTCGTGTCATGATTCTGGGTTCCCGATGGAGCATCGTGGTACAACATGGCCCATGGGGAGAGAGCAGAGAGAACACAGCCCGCCGCCCGCCCGAGCCTTATGGGAACGCGTCGAACGCGAACGCATCGCCCGCGGCTGGACTACGGTCCAGCTGGCCAAAGAGGCCGGCGTCGATCGGAAAACACACGGCCGCCTCAAAGACAGTGCGCGCAGCCCGCTCCCTGAGACAGTGCACGCCTTCGCCCGGACACTGAACATCCCGCTCGAAGAAGCGTTCATCCTCGCGGGGCTGGACCCCGCCGCGGCCGCCGTGGGGGAGACCGTAGAACCTGAGTCCGAGCCTGAGCCCGTAGATCCGCTCGATGACCTCCTCGCCCGTGTTCCCGCTTGGCGCCGCCGGATCTGGGAACGCGTACGCGCTGAGGAGCGGGAGCGCTACGAGCGGCAGAGTGCGACAGCCCGCGAGGACTACGAACGCGCCCTGTCTCGTATTGAGGAAGTCCTAAAGCTGGAGATAGAGGCTGACCGAAAATCCTCCGAGGAGGGCAAGGAGAAGGACTAGAACGTACTTGCGGGATTCTTGCGGGATTTCCGTGCTGTTTGTCGGCAGCCGGGTGTTATATGGGGCATGCAGTAATCCAGCGTTCAACTAGCTGGATGATCCGTTCATGGCGCGTTCCATGACCGCGTCATGCTTGCCTGGAGGCTCCATGCTCCTCTTACCCGGCGCCATCACCCTGTGGGCGCTGTCCGTCGCCTACGCTGTGGCAGACCTTCTCATCCCCGACCAGCCCATTCCGGACTCCGTACACCATCTCCTCCTCGCCGCAGCACTCACCACCACCCTGCTCTGGAGTACCCGTCATCACGTGGAACTCGACTACCGCGCGGGCTACCGCGACGGCCACCGCGACGGAGCTGGCTGACCTGATCGACCCCTGGTGCTGCGCGCCCCCGACACCGCGACCAGCACCGACGCCCCGCTCACAGGTGACTATGTGAGCGCGGCCCCCGAACTCCCCGCCGGGCCCACCTGACGCTGCCGGTGGAGCCCGCAGCGGGGACCCCACACCACCTACAGCCGATCCGACGGCGACAACCGCGCGTGCGTCTCCCGCGCCCGCTCATGCGCCAGATCCTCGGTGTAGTGCCGCACCATCGCCGCAGACTTCCACCCCAGGATCGACTGCACGTCGTTCGGATGCGCGCCGGCCGCCAGCAGATCATGGGCTGCCGTGCCCCTGAACATGTGCGGCCCCACCTTCTCGATACCGGCCTGGTTGCCGCGCTTCTCCAGCAACTCCGTCACCCCCCAGCGAGTCAATGCCTTGCCGCGGCTCCCCAGCCAGAGATTCGGCAGACCAGCGAGCGTGTGGCGGGCCCGGACCCGCAGGTACCGGTCCAGCGCCTGGACGGCCTTCGCACCTATCGGCGCCCAGTGCTGGTCACCTCCCTTGAGGGTGATGCGCAGACGTCGGCCTCGGAGGTCGACGTCGTCGAGCATGAGGCCGGTCACTCCGTCCAGCCGCATGCCGTTGTCGATCAGGATCCTGAGCACCGCTGTGTCCCGCCGGTCCAGAAAACCCGGTCCCTTGCAGGCGGCCAGGAGCGCCGACAGCTCCTCGTCGCTGAGATACCGCCGGACCTTCTTCGGCACCTTCGGCGCGTCCGCCCGCAGCACGGGGGACAGGGTGCTCCTCTCCTCCTCGTCGATCATCCACCGGAACCACACGGACAGGTTCCGGTGGTGGGCGGCCGAGGTGTGGACGCTGGTCCGTTCCTGCTCGGACACCAGGAAGGCGCGCACGTGCTCGGCCTCGACTCCTTCGCCGTCGTCCGGCATGCCGTGTTCGGTGAGGTAGGCGATGAATGCCCGTGCTGATCGGGTGTACGACAAGATCGTGTTTTTGGCCTTGTTCGCGGCCCTCAGCGCCAGGATCCAGGAGTCCAGGAGGGCGGGTAGGGGAGTGCCGGCGGGGACGGTGGGGCGTGCCGGGCGGCGGTTCCGGCGGGGGCGGGCGGGGCGGAGGGGTATGACGTTCTCGGGAGTGGTTTTGGACATGGAGGGGGCTCCTGCTCTCATCGCGGGAACGGCCGATTATTTGGCATTCCACCTATGTACGGATGAGCAGCAGCGGATTTCCTCTCACCGAGGACGGACCGTAACCCCTGTGAACTGCGGAAACCGGTCGCCGGAGCGGGGAAGGGAATGCAACATGCATCCCTCATGAGAGGACATTAAACGGTGATGGCCGCCGCCTCATGCAAGCCCGGCCAACACGACCTTAACTGTGCCCTTACCCGGGCTGAGTAACTTTGGAGATCCTGAAGGGCGGGGGAACCGGGAGAGAACGGCATGGGAATCACGGCTGGGAAGCTGCAGCTTCTGTTCGGCCTGCTCGCGCTGGTCGCCCTCGCCGTGTCGATCTGGGCGTGGCCGCTGCTGAGCGGGCGGAACTGGAAGGCCGTGCTCGGCAGGGCCGGGGTGCTCCTGGGTAACCAGATTCTCACCTTGGTCGCGCTCGGCCTGGTCGTCAACGCCTACTTCGGGTTCTACGGCTCCTGGAGCGACCTGCTCGGTACCGACGGCGGTACGGCGCCCATCGTCGTCGGCGATGAGAACCCGGATCCCGGCAGGAGCCCGGCCGCCGCCGGGCGTCCCGGCAGGGTGACCGACGAGGGACAGGTGGCCCTGCCTCCCGGTGTGGGCGGCAGACTGGAGCAGGTCGTCATCTCGGGGACCGCGTCCGGCATCAGCTCCACGGCGTACGTCTACCTGCCGCGTCAGTACTTCGACAAGCGGCACGCCGACCGGCGCTTCCCCGCGATCCTGGCGCTGACCGGCTATCCGGGAGACGCCAGGAACCTGATCACCAGGCTGAACCTCCCGGTCGTCGCGGCCAAGGCGATCGACGCGGGGCAGATGCCTCCCACGGTCATGGTGCTCATGCGCCCGACCGTCGTCCCGCCCCGTGACACCGAGTGCATGGACGTTCCCGGCGGCCCCCAGGTGGAGACGTACTTCACCAGGGACCTGCGGGCCTCCATGGCAGCCTCCTACCGGGTCGGTCTCGACGCGCAGAACTGGGGCGTCTTCGGCGGCTCCACCGGGGGCTACTGCGCGCTGAAGATGTCCATGCGGCACCCGGAGTCCTTCTCCGCCGCGGTGTCCCTGTCCGGTTACTACCGCTCGGCCGTCGACATGACCACCGGAGACCTGTTCGGCGGCGACAGCAGGCTGCGCGACGAGAACGACCTGATGTGGCGGCTGAGGAACCTGCCGGTCCCGCCCGTCTCCGTGCTGGTCACCAGCAGCCGCCGGGGGGAGAAGGACTACGACGAGACCCGCCGGTTCCTGGCGCTGGCCAAGGAGCCCATGCGGACCGCGTCCATGATCCTGCCGAGCGGGGGTCACAACTTCAACACCTGGAACCGCGAGATCCCGCAGGTCCTGCCGTGGCTGGGACGGCAGTTGCACTCGCCTTCCGGCCTGCCGCCGGATCGCGGCCACGGTGCGCCGGACCAGGCGGCTCAACCCGCCGGCCCGACGGCCCGGGCCGCCGATCGAGCCGGTCGGCCGGCTCAGCCCACCGGCCGGGCCGACCGGCCCACCGATCTGCTCACCGGGCCCGCCGACGGTCTGCCCGGGCCCGCCGACCGGCTCACCGGGCGGCAGGGGCGGGCGGACCGGGAGTAGCCCGGACCGGAAAGCGAAAGGCTCCCGGGTCACGGACCCGGGAGCCTTGGATGGTGGACGATACAGGGATTGAACCTGTGACCTCTTCCGTGTCAGGGAAGCGCTCTCCCGCTGAGCTAATCGTCCTCGCCGAAGAACAAGAGGTGGAGACGGGATTTGAACCCGTGTACACGGCTTTGCAGGCCGTTGCCTCGCCTCTCGGCCACTCCACCGAGTGGGGCCGTAGCCCCTCCGAGCGGAAGACGGGATTCGAACCCGCGACCCTCACCTTGGCAAGGTGATGCTCTACCACTGAGCCACTTCCGCGTGTGTTTCCGGGCTTACCCGGCCTCACGGACAGAACTTTAGCGAATATTCGCCGACTCCCCAAACCGGAACGTGCATTCACGCCGGTGTGACAGGTGGGCCGGGGTGTGTCCGGCGGCCGGGACGCCCGCCCGCCGTCGCTCCGATCGCCGCGCTCATCGCCGATCGGGCCAGGGCACCCATGTCGGCCGCGTTGCTGGACGGGGCCCTTGGCGCCGCTCTGACCTGTGCTCTTCTGGAGTGGGGATGGTACAGACGAGGGATGGTGCGCCGAGCGGTCGAAGTCACCGAATCGGGCAGGAAAGGGATAGCGGCGATCTTGGCATGTAAGGAGCTAACATCGCATACACCAGTTACGTGAACTCCCAAAAGCGAGAGTGACACCATGCGCGACAACGCGGTCGTGAACGTCGGACCTGAACCGCTGAGCTTCGACGAGGTGGTCAGGGTCGCCCGGCACGGTGCCGAGGTACGCCTCACCGACGACGCCGTGGCGGCCATGGCCGCGGCCCGTACCCGCGTGGACGAGCTCGCCGAGAGCCCCACTCCCGCCTACGGGGTCTCGACCGGGTTCGGCGCCCTGGCCACCCGGCACATCGACCCCTCGCTCCGCGCCCAGCTGCAGCGTTCGCTGGTCCGCTCCCACGCCGCCGGGTCGGGCCCCGAGGTCGAGACCGAGGTCGTCAGGGCGCTGATGCTGCTGCGCCTGCACACCCTGGCGACCGGGCACACCGGTGTACGCCCGAAGACCGCCAAGGTGCTCCAGAGCCTGCTCAACACGGGGATCACCCCCGTGGTGCGCGAGTACGGCAGCCTCGGCTGCTCCGGAGACCTCGCGCCGCTCTCCCACGTGGCCCTCACGATCATGGGCGAGGGCCTCGTCCGCGACGCCGCCGGTGACCTGGTGGAGGCCGCCGAGGCGCTCAAGCGGGCGGGCATCGAGCCCGTTGAGCTGGCGGCCAAGGAGGGACTGGCGCTCATCAACGGCACGGACGGCATGCTGGGCATGCTCATCCTGGCGATGGACGACCTGGGCCGCCTGTTCAAGACCGCCGACGTCGCCGCAGCCATGAGCGTCGAGGCGCTGCTCGGCACCGACCGTGTCTTCGCCGCCGACCTGCAGGCACTGCGCCCCCACCCGGGCCAGGCCGCCAGCGCCGCCAACCTCCGGACCCTGCTCAAGGACTCCGGGATCATGGACTCCCACCGGGACGGCACCTGCACCCGCGTCCAGGACGCCTACTCGCTGCGCTGCGCCCCGCAGGTCGCTGGGGCCGCCCGTGACACGCTCGCGCACGCCGCGACCGTCGCCGCGCGCGAGCTCGCCTCCGCGATCGACAACCCGGTGGTCCTGGCCGACGGCCGGGTGGAGTCCAACGGAAACTTCCACGGCGCCCCCGTCGGCTACGTGCTCGACTTCCTGGCCATCGCCGTCGCCGACGTGGCGAGCATCTCCGAGCGCCGTACCGACCGCATGCTCGACGTCGCCCGCAGCCACGGCCTGCCCGCCTTCCTGGCCGACGACCCCGGCGTGGACTCAGGGCACATGATCGCCCAGTACACCCAGGCCGCGATCGTCTCCGAGCTCAAGCGCCTGGCGGTGCCCGCCAGCGTCGACTCCATCCCGAGCTCCGCCATGCAGGAGGACCACGTCTCCATGGGCTGGTCCGCCGCGCGCAAGCTGCGCCGGTCCGTGGACGGCCTGACCCGGGTGCTCGCGGTGGAGATCCTCACCGCGGCCAGGGCGCTCGACCTGCGCGCGCCGCACCGGCCCGCCCCCGCCACCGGTGCCGTGGTCGCCGCCCTGCGCCAGGTGGTCGCCGGTCCCGGCCCGGACCGCTTCCTCGCCCCCGAGATCGAGTCGGTGGTCCGGCTCGTCGCGGAGAACTCGGTCGTCGCCGCGGCCGAGTCCGTCACGGGGCCGCTGGGATGACCGCGGCCGAGTCCGTCACGGGACCGCCGGGACAGCCGTGGCCGGATCCGTCACGGGGTCGCCGGGACGGCCGCGACCACCTCGATCTCGATCATCAGTCCCGGCACGAACAGCCGTGACACCTCCACGGTCGTGCTGGCCGGGGGCGCACCGGTGATGTGGCGCCCCCGGACGGCCCCGTACTCCGGCAGCAGCGACATGTCGGTGAGGAAGGTCCGGATGTGGGTCACGTCGTCGAACGTGCAGCCCTGGTCGGCGAGGACGCGCGCCAGCAGGTCCATCACGTACTCCGACTGGCGGGTCATGTCCCCCTCGCCGACCACCCGGCCGTCCGCGTCCAGCGCCACCTGCCCGGAGACGAACAGCAGGTTCCCGGCCCTGGTCGCGTGGGAGTAGTACCCGTTGGTCGCCGGGACCGAGGCCGGGTTCAGCTTCCGGACGCCGGTACGGCCCGCCGCGCCGGCGTGCCCGAAGACGGCTGTCAGATCCCTTCCGCCCAGCCCGGCGGAAGCCGCGTCGAGCAGCCTGTCCCTGGCCGCCGCGGCGAGCGTCTGCGCCGGGTGCGAGGCCAGCACCAGGTCCTTGGCCGCGAGTCCGAGGGCGTAGCGGGTCTCGGGCGGCCCGGTCTCGACGACGGGGCGGACCCGCTCGACGAGGGGGCCCAGCGGGGTGTCGCCGAGCACGTCCAGCAGCACAGAGGTGTCCACCCCGGTCGCCTCCGCGTACGCGACGGTCTCGGCGAGCAGCACCTGGGCGGGCACCAGCGCGCTCATCACCGCCAGCTTCGTCGCGGCCCCCGCGCCCAGGCCGCCGACCTCCCGCACTCGCCCGAAGACCTTCAGCGTCTCGCGGCAGCGCGCCAGCTCCCCGGGTGATCCGCCGGCCAGCACCGTCAGCGTGCCGTCCGCGGCGGGTCCCACGCTGCCGAGCACCGGCGCGTCCACCAGCCCGACCTGGGCGGGAAGCCGATCGCGGAGCTCGGCCACCGCCTCGGGGCCGATCGTGGACATCTCCACGACCAGCGCCCCCCGCCGCAGCCCGGGGGCCGCGTCCGAGAGCACCCGCTTCACCGCCGCCGGATCGGCGAGCATCGTGATCACGAGATCGGCCTCCGCCACGGCCTCGGCGGGCGAGGCCGCGCTCGCGGCGCCCTCGATCGTGCGGGGGGTGCGGTTCCAGACCGTGACCTTGTGCCCCGCCGCCACCAGCCGCCGGGCCATCGGGACGCCCATGCGTCCCAGTCCGAGAAAGGAGATCATGCCCCCACGGTAGAGAGAGCCGAAGGCATTCCACCAGCGACTAGATTTCATGTGACCCATGCGAAGGAGGAATGTGTTCGACACCGACTCGCTGCGCCTGCTGGACGCCGTGGCCAGGACCGGATCGTTCACCGCCGCCGCGGCCATGCTCAACTACACCCAGTCCGCCGTCTCCCGGCGCATCGCCTCCCTGGAGCAGCTGGCGGGCGGGCCGCTGTTCGAGCGGCTGCCCCGCGGTGTACGGCTCACGCCCGCCGGCGACGCGCTCCACCGCCACGCGCGGATCACGCTGAACCGGCTGGCCATGGCGGAGGAGGAACTGGCGGGCATCCACGGCGGCTACCGGGGACGGCTGCGCGTCGGCGCGTTCGCCACGGCCAACGTCGCGCTGGTCCCCGGCGCCCTGCGGGCTTTCCGGCGGGAGTTCCCCGAGGTCGCGCTCGTCCCGGTCGAGGGTCCCAGCGGGGGTCTGCTGCGCCGGATGCGCGAGGGCGCCCTCGATGTCGCCGTGGTCAGCGACTATCCGTCCGGCCTGCCGTACGACGAGGAGGTGGAGATCGTCGAGCTGGTCGAGGACGAACTGCTGGTCGCGCTGCCCCGTGACCATCCGCTGGCGGGGGAGGGGGAGGTCGATCTGCGCGAGCTGCGGGAGGAGACCTGGATCGAGGCGCCGCCGCCGGGCGGTACGACCATGCTCGACGAGGCCTGCGCCCGGGCCGGGTTCACTCCCCGCGCCAAGCTCAGGATCGCCGAGTGGACCGGCAAGTTCGGCTTCGTCGCGGCGGGGCTCGGCGTCACGCTGGTGCCCGCCATCGCCGCGCGGGCCGCGCCGGCCGGACTCGTCCTGCGCTCCCTGGGCGATCTCGCCCCGCGCCGGACCGTCTACGCCGCCCTGCCGCGCACGGTCCTGCCCGCTGCCCGCACTCTGGTGAGCCTTCTCGCCGAGGCGGCGGGACAATAGCGGAGTGCACGACTCATTTGCCCATGTAGGGGGCCATTTGGCCACCCGGCTCCGCGACGTCACCACCGACCTGGCCGCCCTCGACGGCCAGGGGTGGTGGGCCGTGGTGGTCGACTACGAGGGGAAGGTCACGTGTGCCAGGTTCGACGACGTCCGGCCCGCGCCGCTGCCCGTGCCGTGCGGCCCCTGGCGCGGGCCGCATCCCTCGTCCTGGCGCAGCTCGCTGGACCGGGCCGCCTACGAGCGAGGCGTGCGCCGCATCCGCGAGTACATCGAACGCGGCGAGGTGTACCAGGCCAACCTGTGCCGGGTGCTGAGCGCGCCGCTGCCCGGGGAACCGGACCTTCCGGCGCTGGCCGTACGGCTGGCCGAGGGCAACCCCGCCCCCTACGCCGCCACGGTGAGCCTGCCCGGGCTCGGGGTGGTCTCCGCCTCTCCCGAGCTCTACCTGTCCAGGGACGGTGACGTGATCGAGTCCGGGCCGATCAAGGGGACCGGGGCCACCGCGGGGGACCTGCTGGAGAAGGACTATGCGGAGAACGTGATGATCGTCGACCTGGTCCGCAACGACCTGGGGCGGGTCGCGGAGGTCGGGTCGGTGAGCGTGCCCGCGCTGTGCGCGGTCGAGGAGCATCCCGGCCTGGTGCACCTGGTCTCCACGGTCCGGGCCAGGCTCGCCCCCGAGTTCGGCTGGCCCGAGCTGTTGTCGGCGACGTTCCCCCCGGGGTCGGTGACGGGCGCCCCGAAGTCCTCCGCCCTGCGGATCATCAGCGAGCTCGAGCCCGAACCGCGGGGACCGTACTGCGGGGCCGTAGGCTGGGTCGACGCCGACCGGAGGCGGGCGTCACTGGCGGTGGGGATCCGCACGTTCTGGCTCTCCCGCGACGAGATCCACTTTGGTACCGGTGCGGGCATAACCTGGGGGAGCGATCCGCGCGGAGAGTGGAGCGAGACCGAGCTGAAGGCCTCCCGCCTCATAGCGCTCGCTTCCACGTCGGACCCGGCAGTTTCAGGAGGAACTCGATGAACCTACCCGTGTGGGTCAACGGACGGCTCATGCCGTCCGAGCAGGCGGCCGTCTCGGTGTTCGACCACGGCCTGCTGGTCGGCGACGGCGTGTTCGAGACCGTCAAGTGCGTCGGCGGCGCTCCCTTCGCCCTCACCCGCCACCTGGACCGGCTCCGGTCTTCGGCCCGCTCCCTGAACATGCCCGAGCCCGACGTCGAGGCGATCACCGCGGGCGTGCGGGCCTGCCTGGCCGAGGCGCCCGCGTGGCCGCTCGGCCGGATCCGCATCACCTACACCAGCGGGCCCGGCCCGCTGGGCTCCGACCGGGGCGACGGCGGAGGCACCGCCGTGGTGATCGTCGCCGAGCAGCCGTCGTTCCCGGCGACCGCCGACGTCACCGTCGTGCCGTGGCCCCGCAACGAGCGCGGCGCGCTCGCCGGGGTGAAGAGCGTCTCCTACGGGGAGAACGCCATGGCCCTCTTCTACGCGAAGGCCAGGGGCGGTGGTGAGGCGATCTTCGGGAACCTGGCGGGCAGCCTCTGCGAGGGCACCGGCAGCAACGTGTTCGTCGTCCACGGGGGGCGCCTGGTCACCCCCACGCTCGCCTCAGGCTGCCTGGCCGGGGTCACCCGCGCGCTCACCCTGGAGTGGTGCGGCGGCTCGGAGGAGGACGTGCCGCTCTCGGCCCTCTACGAGGCCGACGAGGCGTTCCTGACCTCGACCACCCGCGACATCCAGCCGATCCGCATGGTCGACCAGACCGTACTGCCCGCCGCGCCCGGCCCGGTGACCGCCAAGGCGATGCGGATCTTCGCCGAGCGGAGCGCGGCCGACCTCGACCCGTGACGGTGCGTCGCGGCCACCGCGGAGGCCGTCCCCGGCCGGTGACGGTGCTCTGCGGCTACTCCGGGTAGGAGACCTGGGTCTGGGCGTTCAGCGCCTTCGTCCTGACCTTCTTGGCCGGATCGGTCAGCGGGTCGTCGATCCGGAGGACGTCCAGACCCCTGGTGATGTCGCTGGAGTAGATGTGGCCGTTGTAGTAGTAGGCCGACCACGATCCCGCGGCCGCGTCGATGGGGCCGCGCTCGAAGAAGCCGATCTCCCGGGGGTTGGCCGCGTCGGTGAAGTCCCAGACCGAGACCCCGCCCTGGTACCACGACTGGACCATGATGTCCCTGCCGGGGACCGGTAGCAGCGCTCCGTTGTGCGCGACGCAGTTCTCGCCGGGCTCCTGCTCTCTCGGGATCTTGAAGTAGCCGCGGAGCGTGAGCGTGCGGTCCTCGCCGAGGTCGTAGACGGCGTTCGCTCCGTGGTTTTCCGGGGTGTCCCGGTCACACGTCGCGCTCATGCCGCCGCCCAGCTCGTCACTGAAGACGACCTTGGTCGCGGCGTTGTCGAACGTGGCCGAGTGCCAGATCGAGAAGTTCTCCTCGTCGCGCACGTGCTGGATCACCCTGGGGTTCACCCGGTCGGAGATGTCCAGCAGGATCCCGTCGCCGAAGCAGGCCGCCGCCGCCAGGTTTTTCTCGGGATATGCGGTTATGTCGTGACAGCCTCCTTCGCGTCCTCCCGTGGTGGAGAAAACCGGCTGCGAGACGACCCTGGCCGCGGCCGGATTCCCGGTGGGCACCTCGACCACGGAGATGCCTTCGTGCGGCCCGGAACAGGTCGGCGTTCCGGGAACGGGGCCGGGGGAGGAGACGTAGAGGTAGAGCGTGTCCGCGTTCCGGCCGGGGACGAGAGTGTGGGTGTGGGAGCCGCACTCCGTGGCGACCGCGGAGACGAACGTGGGATGGGTCTTGTCGGTGATGTCGAAGATCCGGATGCCCTCCCAGCCCTCGCCCTCGTCCTCCTCGTCTCGTGGGCCGCTCCCGCACCCGGGCCCGCCGCGTGGGGTGTCGACGGAAAGGAACAGCAGGTTCCCGCTCACCGACACGTCGTTCTGCTCGCCGGGGCAGAGCACCCGGCTGACCACGGAGGGCCTGGCCGGATCGGACACGTCGAGCACCGTGAAGCCGTCGAAGTTGCCGACGAAAGCGTGATCGTCCTGGAAGGCCAGATCGGTGCCCCACGACTGGGGGCCGTCAAGGGGCGCCCCCGGCGGCACGTTCGCCAGGTGCGTGATGTTGGCGCTGTGCAGGGCGTCCCCGGTGGTTTTCACGGTGAGCGGCGCCGAGGTGGCCGCCCGCAGGGCCGACGGTTCGGGAGCGGCGGCACAGCCGGTCACCAGAAGCAGGGCCGCCAGCCCGAATGCCGGAATCGATCGCACTGCGCCCCCGTTTTGGTCAGTTCCCTTGCCCCATTATTGAAGATATGCGAAGGACGTATTTGCCGTACGGGGTCGATGTGACGATCTTTGCGGTACTGCTCCTCAGCGGCTGTGCCACGACGGGGACCGGTGGGCGGGCCCCGCTGGTCGCGGGCACCGGCGCACCGGTGATCATCCCGGGTGAGCCGGGGGACGCCGGCCGTACGGCGGCGCCGGGCGAGCGGCTCGGCGAGTCCGAGGCCCGTGTGACGGCGGCCGACGTGCGGTTCGCCGAAGGAATGATCCCGCATCACCGGCAGGTGCTGGAGATGGCCGCGCTGGTCCCGTCGCGGTCCTCCTCGCCCGCGCTGCACAGGCTCGCCGGGCGGATCATCGCCGCGCAGCGATCGGAGATCATGGCGATGACGACGTGGCTGAAGTCGGTGGGCAGGGTTCCACCGGGCCACGACGGGCACCCCGGCGCGGAGCACACGATCACGCCGGAGCAGATGGAACGGCTCGCGGCCGCCAGGGGCGCCGTCTTCGACGAGCTCTTCCTGAACCTGATGATCGTCCACCACGAGGCGGCGGTGGAGATGGCCGGACGGCAACTCGAAGAGGGTGCCGACCGGACCATGCTGGCCACCGCGAACGACGTCGTCTCGGGACAGGGCGTCGAGATCGCTCGGATGAGGAGACTGCTCGCGGGGTAGGAGCGGAGGTCAGGAACTCCAGAGCATGTTGCTGAGTTCGGCGTCGAGGTCCATGAAGTCGGTCTCGCGGCCGGCGGGGACCAGTTCGTAGGTCCGGTGCAGGAACTCCGTCAGAGGCGCCAGGGGAACCTCGAACAGGGCCTGGCCGAACGGCGACGTGAGGCTGATGTGCAACGTGCGCTCGCCGTCGGCGCGCGCCGGCCACACCTGGACGTCTCCGTCACCGACACGCCGGACGATGCCGACGGTCAGGAGTTCACGGGCGAAGATCCACTCGACCGGTTCGTCGTTCCCCACGTGGAAGGCCATTCTGATCGCGTAGGGATCATCAGCCGTGTAGCTGAGTCCGGCGAGGAGGGGGACGGTGGTACGGTCGGGGACCACAAGCCGAAGGCCCAGCTCGGCAGAGACGGTGGAGCTGTTCATCGTCAGCCAAACCTTTTTCGTCGTCGGTCCCCTCTGCGGGGCTTTCACTGCTCTGGCGGACTCTCTATGTCCCGAGCTATGACGCGGAACAAAGAAACCTGTAGGAAAGATTCCGCCTCCGGGCCCTTCTGTAACACACATCACAGCGCGACATTTGGGCGTCTACCTGGCTAAACATCACCAACAGGGCCATATTTGCAAGGGTTTTGCGTATCGTTTTGGTCACCGTCGACTCCCCCTCAGGGGCGTCTCGGGCTATAGAGGTCGAGCCTGGGTCGTACGGTGCTTCTACGGATCAGGATGATGCTATGCCACCGTAGCCCCCCGCTGGACGCATCCTCGGACCTTCGAGTCCCGTCCGTGTCGCGCCTCAAGATCATTCCCTCCAAGGTCTCGCTTCGCCAGCGCTCCCGGATTGCTGTATGGTTTTCCACGTCGGCACCGCGAGGAGCCGGACAGGGCGGGCGATTAGCTCAGCGGGAGAGCGCTTCGTTCACACCGAAGAGGTCACTGGTTCGATCCCAGTATCGCCCACACAGATGTGACGCAGGTCAGGACCCTCTGGTTGACAGCAACCAGAGGGTTTTCTGTTGCCCGGCCAAGATCGACCACAGGTTTTGGGCGCAGAATAGGCGCAGACCTCGGAGATCCACCTCCGCGACCCACCCCTCTCGCCATCGTCACCTCCCGGCTTCCGCTGGAGGCGAATCCCGGCCGGCCAGCCGGACGGCCCGCCGCCGGAGCGTCTTCGGCCGGAGAATCCGGGTCACCGCCGCATCCCGGTACGGCTCCAGCAGCCGATCGAGAAGCGGCACCGTCAGCCGGTGAGGAACACCCGCCTGCCCCCACGCCGCCTCCAGGGCGGCCCGCTCCATGAACGCGCTCTCCCACCGCTTCTGCGGCGCCTCCATCGCCTCGCCGCGCATCTGCTCCGGCGCGTGCGTGTAGTGGTCCCGCATCGCCGAGGCGATGCGTACGTCGTCCTCCACGCCGTGTCCCATCCGCTCATCGCGCAGGATGTCGGCGACGCGGTCCTCACCCGTCCACGTCGGGTAGGCGTGGCGTAGCCCGTGCGTCGTCAGGCCATGCCGGATCGGCGGCCACGAGGCGACCGGCGCGCTGCCGCCGGCGCGGGAGGTCCTTGAGGGGACCGCGACCGACGAGCAGCGGGGCGGTGCCGGCGGAGGTGCGGGAGGCTCGCCCGTAGCCTCTGGAAGCGCTCAACGCCCACGCGTGGTGGGGCGAGCAGCGGGACCGGCATGGGGTGTGGACGGCGCTGCCGAAGGCCGCCAAGGAGTGACCGTCCAGTGCGCCCCGGGTGCGGCCGGGGCGCGCCCATCGCGCTGGTTGAAGCTCAGGTACCACCCCGTCGGACGGGCACCACCCCCGCTCGGGTCCCTCAGGTGATGGAGACATGGAAGCGGCAGGCGCTTGGCTGCCCCTCTTCGGAGGGCGGCGGGCGCTTTCAGCCCGCCTGGACGCTCTGGCTGATGTACACGACGAAGCTGTAGCCCCCGCGGTCGGGTATGCAGACGCTGGTCGGCTCACCGTACGTCGCGACGATTTCCCGTTCCGCCTGGCATTGTTCCAGGGTGGGGTAGGGGCCGTACCTGATGATCCAGTACTGACCGGTTTGGGTGGTGGCGGAAGCTGGTGCGGCACCGGCCAGGGCAGCGGTGCCCAGCGCTGCCACGAGCAGGGCTGCGGCTGATAATCGGCGGATCTTCACGGTGACTCCTTACGGCTGGGTAGGAGGACACCTTCAGAGGAGCACCGATCGCCGAGGTCGGGGAGCTACCGGTTTCCCATATTTCGGCTGCATGGTCCGCGTTTCCTGGGCCCGTTTCGCCGGGCCTGAACAACGCGGCGCCCCGTCGTCCTCCTTGCGGAGGACGGCGGGGCGTTTTCGTCGTGTCTGGGCTCAGGTGGTGCGGTACTCCACCCAGGCCCGGCCGGCGGCGGCAGCGGCAGCACGGGAGGCCTGGATCCCGGCGGGGCCGTTTCGGGAAACGAACTCCCGAAACAAGCTCCACACGGCAGCAAGCCCGGTCACCGCGGACTCAGGGGCGGCCTTCCACGCTGGCACCTGAGTGGCGAGCTGCTCGGCCTGCTCCGGCGTGTGCCCGGCCAGGATCAGCCGCGGAACGAACAGGGCCGTCTCGACCCAGGTAGCGCCCTGACAGGCCAGACCCCAGTCGATGACCCGCACCCCGCCGGGGACGGCTAGCAGGTTGCCCTCGTGTAGGTCAGCGTGCAACAGGGTGGCCCCGGCCAACGCGTCGAGGTTGAGACCGGCCCGAGCATGCTGGTAGGCGGCCAGGCTCTCCAGGTCGGAGGGCGGGGCGGCCAGCAGCGCATCAGCTCGCTTGCAGAGGAACTCTACGTTGTCGCTCACGGGCGGTACGTCGGCGCCCGGGTTCGGGGTGAGGATCTCGCCGAGCACCCGGATCAGGTCGATGACGTCAGGCAGGTACGGGGAGGCGGGGCTGAGGTCCACCTCGCCCGCGGTCTCGATGTACTCCAGCAGGAGGACGATCCAGCCAGCGGTGTGCCCACTCCACAGCATGCGGGGGCTGGGCACACCGCTGGGTATTGCGGCGCCGACGAGGCGCTCACGCTGGTAGAGCGGCGCGGATGGTGCATCGTCCGGCAGGGCTTTGAGGAACACTGGCCCGGCTGTCGTGTCCAGTCGTGCGGCAAGCCCCGCTGTGAGACCGCCCGGCAGGGACATCGCCTGCTGGATCGGGCCGCACACGGCCGTGACTGTGTCGCGGACCTCGGTGGGGAGGGTGTCCCATCGGTGCTCGGTCATGTGCCGCACTGTACGCCGCTCCTATGCGGTTGACGTGCTGTTTCGGTTAGCTGTCGGTGCATCCCTGGTGGCACTGGGAGCATTTGCCGGTGCCGCCGTCGCAGGAGGTCTTGAACGGCGCCATGACCGACGAGCAGCGGGCCGAGCTGGCGGAGGTGCGGGAGGTCTGGCTGCAGGCGTTGGAGGCGTTGAACCGGCACCCGTGGTGGCGGGATGTGAACGACCGGTACGCCACGCAGAAGGCGCTGCGGAAGGCTGCCGAGGGCTGAGGTGGGCGCGCCCCGCACTGGTGGCCGGGGCGCGCTCGTTAGGGATCAAGGGATGTAAATGAGGAAGTAATAGCCCGCCTGGCGGTACTGGTCACCCGCGTACCATCGGCAGCCGCGGAGTCCGGTGAAATCACCGTGGTCCGCAGCGTCCTGCCAGCCGACCAGGCAGGCGTCCATGGTCTCGTAGCGCTTGGACCAGTACCAGTCCGGCGGCAGCGGAGCGAAGGCGTGGCTCTCGGCGCTCCTGGCCGAGGCGGTCTGGTAGTTGACGGATGCGGATGCAGGGGCAGCGCCGGCCAGGGCGGCGGTGCCCAGTGCCGCTGCGAGCAGGGCTGCGGCTGATAATCGACGGATTTTCACGGTGGCTCCTCACGGTCGGGTGGGAGAACACCTTCAGAGGACCACCGATCGGCGAGGTCGGGAGCTACCGGTTTTCCATATTTCGGCTGCATGGTCCGGCGAGCGGGCACGTTTCGCTGGGCCTGAACGGCTGGAAGCCCCGCCACCGCAGGCGGGGCTCTCGCCTACCGTCGCCGATGGTGGAGAACGCCACCGACTACGTCCCCGGCACCAAGGCCGCCAAGCTGTTCTTCGCCACCATGCAGAACCGGCTCTAGCGGCACATCACCGGCATGAGCGCCGTCGAGATCAGCAACGCCCGGGAGATCTGCCACTGGCCCGGCCGGGAAACCGGCAGGCTGCAGCCGACCAAGAAGGACCGGGACGTCGCGAAGAACCACCTGACGGTCGGCGAGCTGAGGAGGCTGGACCGGCTCGTCGGCCGCCTGTGCCTGCGGGCCGAGGACATCGCCGAGGACGGGCTCAGCCTGACCCTGGCGGCTTGGGAGGGTCTCGTCGACGCCGAACTCACGGTGGGGGCCCGGCAGGCTATCGCCTGAGTTCCTCCCCTGAGATGACGCTGTAGCGGACTCGTCTCGCGAGACACGGAAGCCCCGCCGCTCTTCGGAGCGGCGGGTTGATGTCCGCTTCCGGCTATAGCGGGGTGAGGTTTCCCGCGTTACCTTCGAGGCGCTCGGTCTCGTTCTTCGCTTCGGAAAGGGCGCCTTATGGCCTTGATCAGACGCCTCGCCGCCGCGGCGGTTGCGGCGGTTCTTGGCGGCTTGCTGTTGCCGGCGTCGCCTGCGCGTGCTGATGGCTCCTTTGTCTGTGCGTCCGGTACCCGCTTTGAAGTGTCGCCGACGGTGGGCTACAACGTCGTGGCGAGCGACTGCACGGGTGGCGGTGATGGAGGGTGGGTCACGATCGTGATCACGTCCGGCTACTACGCGGGCACTCATGAGTGTCGCCGGTTGATGTCTCCTGGGCCGTACATCGTGAGCGGACAGCAGTGCACCTAGAAACGCCCTCGATCGGTGGTGAGGGCGAGATGTCGCCGCCTGCAACGCGGAGAACGGGGGCGTCACGGTCGAGGCGTGTGAGGGCGTGAGGGTGTGGATCTAGTCCCCCTCTGTGTCTCCTTCGAGGTTTTTGCCCTTGGTGGCTTTCTTGCTGCGGCCTGGCCCATCATGATGACGGGCGTACCGGCGATGATCATGGCGATCATCACCATTTTTGTGAGGTGGGTCCGCATTGTCGGCTCCATCTGGCCAGTGTTTGCGGGGGGCCGTGCCTGTCGGACTCTCGGGGTGAGAGTACGCCGCTGCGGTGGTGCTTTCCAGGCTCAGCGGTGTTGTGGTCGGGACGGGCGGGTGCAGCGGCTGCTGGTGGTGCGGGGGCAGGCTGGCGGGGCGCTCTTGGTCGGGTGGAGGCGCGGAGAGCGCTTGCTTCGCCCTTTCTGGGGCGTATCGTCCGTTTAGGAAAGTTCCTTGCCGGAAGCGCCATTTACCTTCGAAGCCGGAGGAAGCGCACATGAGAAGAAACCTGGCCGCAGTCGTGTCCGCCACCGCCCTGCTCACCGCCTCCTTGCTGGTGGGCTCCGCATCCCCCGCCCACGCCGCCCCGACGGGCTGCACGACCTGGCAGGAGGGGTACGTCGCCTACAGCAAGTGCACGGGCGGTACAGGCACGCAAGCGGTTTACGTGAGCGGCGTGCACGTGAACCCTGCAGTGGGATGGGTCGCTATGAGCGGCCCCCGGGTGGGGGTGGGCGAGATATCGTCGGTCAACTTCCCGGGCACCGTGTGGTACCGAAGCACCACCTTGTACGACTGACGCGACACCGAACGGCATGGCGACGCTCCCGCCTCCAGTACGGAGGACGGGGGCGTCGCGGTGTGTGGGCGTCGCCATGGCGCCGAGCTTGGGATCCATGCCGCTCACGGTGGCGTTGTGGGGTGATCGTGCGCGGCTGGGGGGAAACACCCTCAATGCAACGTTGAGTATGTGATCGACTACTCACGGTTATGATCGTGGGGTCGTCCATCTCGCGAAAGGGATCACCTGATGCGCCTGGCCCGTCCCCTGCTCACCGTCGTCCTGGCCACTCTCACCGCCGCCACAGCCGTGGTCCTGGCCCCGCTCAGCTCGGCCTGGGCGGGGAACGGAACACTATGGATCAACGGCAAGCGTCACCAGAACCCCAGCGGCTGCTACTCCCTCAAGCAGGGGCCGCTTTCGGCGACCAACCGCACCAACACGGCGGCTGTCGTCTACGAGGGCGGCAGGTGCAACCACCGGATACTCGGTGCCGTCGGGCCTGACCAGCGCGGCGCATGGGAGCGCGCCGGCAGCATCTATATCAACTAGCGAGGCACGACGGACGCGACGACCGCTGACCGGCACCCTCGCCCGCCCGCGGTGCGTGCCACGTGCTCGTCCTCGTCGAGGCGGGTGTGCGGGAACTGGATCAGGCCGTCCACGGATGCTTCTTGGGGTGTTGCGGATCGACCGGTCTTCTGCCGGCAGGACTGCCGGAGCCGGGTGTACAGCGCCGCCACACCGGTCGAGCCGCGACGAAGGTGGTGGGCCCGGAGTTCCCGAAGCCGCGGTGAACCGCGATGTGGGGACGGTCGGCCGGCAGGTGGTCCGGCCGGCCTCGTTCCAAGTCGGCTCCAAGTCGATCACCAAAGCACGCTGCGACGCTTCGGTGTCGATAACGACACCGAGGAGGCGGCCGGGACGGTGCCTCCTTCCCCCCTCATGTCGCGATCCCAAGGAGGACCATGTTGAGGCATTCGTTCCGCGCCCTCGGTGGCGTCGGGCTGGTCGCCGCTCTGCTGGTGGCCGGGTTCGGTATCGGCCGCGCGACCGATCTCGCCGGTGACCAGGGACCGGTCGGGAGCAGCCAGTCCGGTGTCGGCGTCTACGCCTACGGCTACCCCTCGGGCTCCCACCCGGACGGGTGCGATCAACCCAAGTGCGCAGGGGCGTGATTGCCCCGTTCGCATCGTCGTCTCGGCACCGCGAATCGCCGGGATCGTGATTCGCGGTGGTAGTGCGACAGGGCCTGGCGGATGGTCGCCGCCAGGTCCTGTTTTTTTGGATCATCGAACGTCGAGTGGCGCCATCCGCGCCGATCGGAATCCAGGAAAACATCAAGCTCGCCGGACATCTGTGCATTACCGCCGAAAGAGCAACGCTTGCGAACGTCGATGTCGAAAAGGGCGCCCTTTCTGGGAGAGAAGTGAACCCCCCGCGACTCGCGAGACCTTTCCTGATGACCTCTCCTTGGGAGGGCCCCCCGGTCCAGGCGGGGGAAAGGGTGTGCGTCGGGTCTCCTTAGTGGAAAACGGCTGCCGGAGTCGGTGTCATGGGAGGCCGGTGACTCTCACCGAACGGTTCTGCCCGCTTTTCCGGTCACCGCCCCGAGATCGGGTGCACCCGGCTATGGACAATCCGGCGGGAGGGGCACAGGCTCCGGGTGACCTGTCCCTAGTCCGATGGGAGTCCCATGATCCGCCGTGTTCTGTCTGTTCTCGGAATCGTCGCCGTACTGGTGTCGGTGGCGGGACCGGCGCACAGCGCGAACGTGATCCACTCGCCGCAGGTGGCCGGCGCTCGCTGACCGGAACGTGACCGCACCCTTCGCCTCTTGGAGGGTGCGGTGCCGCGCCCGGTGGTCCACCGTCCCGCTGTCGGATCGGGCGGCACGCTGTGATCCCGGTGGCCTTTTCTCCGTCAACGACGGTGCACCGGAAGAGTACGGCGGTGCGACCTGGAAGTCCTGTTGCGTTGGCGGTTTCCACGGCGTCGCCGAAGCGGAGGCGGAGGCCGCCGTGATGGCCGATGACGGCGATTCGCGTTCCGGACGGCGGGCGGCGGAGGAAGCCGATTGCGAAGAGCGTCGGAAAGTGTGAACGGCGAAAGAACGGGTGATATCGCGGATCCGTGATCCCCGGCCTCGAAAGGAAGGCGCAGGAGGTCCTCTGCCTGCCGTGTGGAGGGATCCCCGCCGGTGGAACGGCGACCGCCGGCGGGGATCGGGGCACGGAGCCGGTGTGGGCGGAAGACCGCCGACACCACCTCGTGCCGGCCTCGGACGAGTGGGAATCCGAGGAGTTGTCGGGGACACGCGGTCGGTGCGATGACCGTGGAGCCAGGCGTCCCGGGCGTTCTCCTCCTGCTCGCCGCGGCTGTCAGTCCCGGACTTCGACGCCTCCGCCGATCAGGGAGGCGGGCGGGCACCAGGCGGTGGAGGGCTTCTTGGCGGGCACCCACGCGCCGTAGTTCGTCCAGCGGGTCTGTGACTCCCAGTAGATGCAGAGTGCCCTGTGCTCGCCGGTACCGCCCGAGCAGTAGGTGACGACCCCGCCCGGGTAGGGGTAGGCCGGCCGGCATCCGACGGGCGCCGCGGTGGCGGGGGCGGCGCCGGCCAGGGTGGCGGCGCCCAGCGTCACTGCGAGCGCGGCTGCGGAGGACAAACGGCGGATTTTCGCTGGGTGTTTCCTTGCCTAATGGGGGGTTGGAGCACCTATAGATGATCATTGGGTGGTATGTGGTGAGGAGATCGCATTTCCTTATATTTCGGTTGAATAGTCAATGTTTCTTGGGTGTTTCGGTCCTGAACAAGGTCGTGGCCGATGGACGGGGTGAGGGGGAAGGTTCCGCTGGGCCCGCGGGTCATATCGTCGTGTGGGGGGCCTGAAAGCCTGGCGGTGCGGTGAGGGCGGCCGGACGGGAGGCGGGTAGGTAGCCCGCGAAACTTGTCCCTTCTGTCCCCTTCTGCGAAAGGGCACCCCCATGTCCCTGATCAAACGCCTCACCGTGGCCGTGGCGGCGGCGGTTCTCGCCGGGCCGCTGATGGCGGTTCCCGCCGCGCATGCGGCCGGAGACTACGTCTGCGATGGCGGGACCTTTTTCAACCGCCCCTACGGGAGCACCCTGTGGCACGTCTGGGGTAATCCGTGCACGGGGTCGGGAGACGGAGGCGTCAGCCTGATCACGCTCTCATCCGGACCGTTCGCGGGCGTCTACCAGTGTGACCGGGCGGACTGGCTCAGCAGCACGTGGGTGTCGGGGAGCACCTGCACCCGCGTCGGTCCCTTCGAGCGCCGGCCGTAGTCAGGGCCGGGCGTGACGGCGTCCCCGTCCTCCGGTGCGGGGACGGGGGCGTGCGGCCGGAGGGCGGGACCCCGGGGGTACGGCCCTCCGGGTGAACAAAATCCCCGGGTGAACAAAACCCCTGAAGCCCGCGTCCAACAGGACATGAAACGCAACAGCAGGGCGAGGCGGCCGTCGGCGGTCTCCCTCATGACGGTGGGCATGCTGGTGGCGGTCGCGGCGTGCGCCTCACCCGCGCAACCCGGGACCGCGGGTACGGCGGGTACGGCGGCGCGTCCCGCGCAGCGCCCCGCCGCCGCACCGGCGAAGGCGGACGTCACGCGGGCGAGGCCCGGTGCCGAAGGGGCGAGGACCGGAACCGGAGCCGGGGGAGCGGTGGCCGGGAACGCGGGTCTCTCCACGGGGAGGACGGCGGCCGTGCGCTGCCGTACCGAGGAGCTCAGCGCACGGGTGGGCGCGGAGGGCGCGGGGGCGGGACAGCGGTACGCGCCGCTGGTGCTCACCAACACCTCGGCGAAGGACTGCTGGGTCTACGGATTCGTCGGCCTGGTCATGTTCGACGGCAACGGTGACGCGCTCCGCACCAAGGTGCGCAGGGAGAACGTCCGGCCGCGCCGGGTGACGCTGCGTCCCGGGGCCGGCGCGCACGCCAGGCTCCACTGGACCGTGGTGCGGGGCGAGGGCGATTCCCCCTGCCCGGCCTCGGCGCGACTGATGATCATCCCGCCGGACGAGATCGCGCACCTCGAGATCCCCTTCACCGCCACGGTCTGCGGCGACGGCCGTCTCGACGTCACCCCGATGGCCGCGGGCACCCGGCTCTGAGCGCGGCGCCCGGCGGCACGGTGCCGTGAACCGGCCGATGGCCGGACGCGGGGGTTCCCGGACCGCTCAGGGTCTTCCCGCCCCGCCGGCCTTCATGATCGCTTTCTTGGACCGCCAGGACATGACGGACCAGCGCGCGAGCGCCGACAGGATCGAGCCGACCGACAGCACCGAGCCGATCGAGAAGGCCGAGGCGGCGGAGCCGATCGAGCCGACGGACAGCACCGAGCCCACCGACCCGATCGAGAGGATCGAGTTGGTCGATCCGATGGACAGGATCGATCTGTCCGAACCTATGGACCACAGCGAATCGCGATTTCTCGGCATAACGGCAATCATGCTCGATCCACGGGACCCGCGGGGCGGTGCGGACGGTACCCGCCCGCCCCACCCGGCCGCCGGGCAGGGGCCGTCCGGCGTCAGCCCGTCCGCCTGACGGCCCGCGCCGCGGGAACCACCCCGCCGGCCACGGCGAGCACCAGACAGGCGCCGATCACGCCGAGCACGGCCGGCCAGGGGACGATCAGCCCAACGGGCGCACCGATCTGCCCGCTCAGCCCGGAACGCATCCCCAGCAGCGCGGGCAGCGCGACCGCCGTGCCGAGCACGGTGCCCATCACCGTCACGAGCACCGACTCCACGGTCACCACGGCCAGCACCTGCCGGGGAGTGGCCCCGGACATCCGCAGCACCCGGAAGTCGGGAACGCGTCCCGAGGTCGCCATGGCCAGGGTGCCGGCGATCGAGATACCGGTGTAGGCGACCGCCATCCCGACCAGGATGAGCGTGAAGAGCCAGACGAGGCGGTCCTCCTCGGCGTCCGAGTTCGCCGCGTAGGCCGCGACGTCGAGCCTCCTGCCTCCCGGGAGGTCGTCCCCTCCGGGGGATCCGGCGGTGCCGCCGACGAGGACCTCCTTCGTCAGAGCGGACGGATCGTGCGCCCTGACGACGTCGCGGGGCAGCAGCAGGGGAGCCGGGGCGTCGGCGACCACGGCCGTCACCCGCGGGGTCGCGGCGCGGCCGTCCTCGAAGGTCAGCGGGACCGTGTCACCCACCCGCCAGCCCCGCTCCCGTGCCACTCGCCGGGCGACGATCAGGCCGCCGGGCGTGTCCAGGGATCCCTCGACGGGGGAGAGCCGGTCCGCGGAGCGGGCCAGCACCTCCCGGGTGACGCCCGCGGCCTCCATGGGGGGAACTCCCTCGCCGTACACGGTGGTCGGCAGCGTCGAGACGCCTCCGGCCGCCGCGACCACGGCGTCGGACAGGCCCGGGGTGCCGTCGGGCACCACCACCCCGCCGGCCCGGACGGCGAAGGCGCGGCCCGTGGCGAACGCCCCCGCCGACGTCTGCACCATGCCGGTCACCAGTACGGCGAAGCCCACGGTGACGAGCACCGGCGCGGTCGTCGACGCGGTCCGGCGGATCGCCGCCAGCGAGCCCTCGCGCACGAGCATCCAGACGGCCCCGCGCGACCCTGAGAGCGGCCGCAGCAGTGCCCGCACGAGCGGCGGGAGGATCGCGGGCGCGAGCAGGGTCAGGCAGACGATCAGCGTCATGGCGGCGTACAGAGACCAGGACATGATCTCCTCGGGGGCCGCGCCCGCCACGGCGGCCGCACAGCCGATCCCGGCCACGCCGGACACCGCGCCACAGATCCAGCGCGCGCGGGTCATCGGCCGCGGATCGACGGCGGCCTCGCGCAATGCCTCGAGCGGGGTCACCCGGGAGGCCCCGCGCGAGGCCGACCACACCCCGAGCATGGCCACGACGATCCCCGCCGCGATCGAGACGAGCGGCGGCCACGCCTCGATCCGCACCGAGAAACCGGGCGGCTCGAATCCGGCCTGGACCAGCAGCCCGCCGAACGACGGGGCCAGGACGACGCCGAGCAGCGCGCCCGCCAGGGCCGCCACGGCCCCGATCGCCAGCGCCTCGCCGTACACCGTCGCCCGGACCTGGCGGGGAGTGGCCCCGACGGCGCGCATCAGGCCGAACTCCCGGCGCCGCCGCATGACGCCGAACGAGAACGTGGAGGCCACCACGAAGATCGACACGAACGTGGACAGGATCGTCATGCCCACCAGGACCTGGGTGCCGATCCACCGGATCCGCTCGTCGGACTTCGGTTCCAGGGCCGACCGCGCGTCGCCGGAGAACACCTGTCCCCGTGTACCGACGATCGCCCTCGCGGCGGCCTCGACCGCGGCGATGTCCGCGCCCGGCCCGGTGACCAGCCCGATCACCCGCACCCCGCCGGACAGGCGGGCGGCCGCGGTGTCGTTCACGTGGAGCCCGGGGCCGTCGAGGACACCGGAGACGGTGTACGGCACGGGCCCGGCGGCGGTGAGGAGGGTGACCGGTGCCCCCGGGGACAGGCCGAGGGCACGGTCGACCACCACCTCACGATCCCGGACGGGCGGCGAGCCGGACACCAGCCGGTACGGCGCGAGCGCCGCGCTCGACCACGGGTGCCCCCACAGGAGCGAGGGGCTGGGGCGCCCGTCGAGAACCGCCTGGGCGTAGAAGGAGCGGTCGGCCACGGCGGCGCTCACCCCGGGGACGGCCGCCAGCAGGCCCGTCAACGAACGGACGGTCTCCGGAGACCAGGGACGGTCCTCCAGGAAGGAGCCGTCGGCCTGGACGGCGGTGGGGCTGCGGACGAGCACGCCCGTGCCCTCGTAGCGGGCGGGGACACGCGGCGCGGCCGACACGAACACCAGCGAGGTCATCGACGTCAGCGCCACACCGAGACAGAGCGCGACGAACGCCCCGGCGAACCCGCCCGGCCCGCCGCGGACCATGTTCAGGCTCAGCACGAGGACTCCAGCGCCGCCATGCGGGCGGCGATCGTCTCGGCACGCAGTCTCCTGACCGTCTCCCCGTCCTTCCCGGCGTTCTTCCCGCCGCCGCTCCCGGCGCTCCAGACCTCCTCAGAGCCGCCCCCGGCCCCAGAGCCGCCCCCGGTCCCCTCGATCCTCCCGGTCCCGCCGGTGCCGCCGCGGCCCGCCGGGGCGCGCCGGTCCGTGCCGGCGGGGCCGTCCGCCGCGCCGAGTTCGTCCACCACGCGGCCGTCGGCCATCAGGACCACCCGGTCGGCGTACGCGGCGGCGACGGGGTCGTGGGTCACCATGATCACGGTCTGCCGCCGCCGGTCGGCGATGTCCCGCAGCAGCCTCAGCACCTCCCGCGAGGTCCTGGTGTCCAGCGCCCCGGTCGGCTCGTCCGCGAAGATCACCGCGGGCCCGGTGATCAGCGCCCTGGCGATCGCCACCCGCTGCTGTTCGCCGCCGGACATCTCGCTCGGCCGGTGCCCGGTCCGCCCGGCCAGCCCCACCTCGGCCAGCGCGGCGCGGATCTCCGCCCCCGAGGGCCGGATCCCGGCCAGCCGCAAGGGCAGCGCGACGTTCTGTTCCGCGGTGAGCGCGGAGACCAGGTTGAGCGACTGGAACACGAAGCCCACCCGCTTCCTGCGCAGCAGCGTCAGCGCCGTCTCGTCCAGCGTGCCGAGATCGGTGCCGTCGATCGTCACCTCTCCGCCGCTGGGCCGGTCGAGCCCGGCGGCGCAGTGCAGGAGGGTCGATTTTCCCGAGCCGGAAGGGCCCATCACCGCCGTGAACGTCCCCTGGCGGAAACCGATCGTCATGTCGTCCAGCGCGGTCAAGGCCCGCGGGGCGGAGCCGTACACCTTGCTCACCGACCGCAGCCGGACGGTCTCAGTCGTCGTCATGCCCCAAGCCAAGGGCAGCGGGGGAGCCCGCACATTGGCGGTGGAACGAGAACCGGGACTACACCTGGCACTACCGCCGAGCACGCGCCCGGCGGCTACGGTCGAAGGGTGTTCGCCGTCCCCCGGCCGCCGTCGGCGGATCCCACCCCGCTCCGCCGCCCGCCCGTGGGCCGCGCCGGACGGGCGGGGCGGGTTCCCCTGACCGCCCTTCAGTCCCTCGTCCAGCCCCCGCTGCGGTTTCTGGCCTCCCCGTGGCCGTGGCGGTCGCTCGCCTACCTGCTGAGCGGCGCGCTGCTGGGTGTGATCCCGCTGTACGTGCTCATGGTGGCCTTCACCTACGGGGTGGTGCCCGCCACGGTGCTGGCGGTACTGACCGTCGTGTGCTCGGCGCTCCCGCTGGCGAGGTTCGAGCGGCTGCGGGCGCGCCTGGTGGATCACGAACCCCTTCCCGCCCCGCGCGAGGGCTCCGGCCCGGGCCTGCGTGCCCGGCTGCGTGCCCGGCTGGGAGCCCAGTCGACCTGGCGGGAGCTCGGCTACACCCTGATCGCGCTGCCCGCGCTGTGGTGGCTCGACCTGGGGGTGATCTTCTTCGCCGGCGGCCTCCCGGGCATGCTCATGAGCGCGCCCTTCCAGCCGGGCACCTTCCCGCCGTTCGGCGTGTTCCTGGCTCTGTGCGGGGTCGCGCTGCTTCCGGCCGGGGTCTATCCCGTGACCGCCTGGGCCGGGGTGCGGGCCCTGCTGGTACGGGCGATCCTCGCGCCCCGTGACGCCGAGCTGACCGAGGTCGTGCGCTCCAGGGCCCGCCTGGTGGACGCCTTCGAGGTCGAGCGGCGCAGGATCGAACGGGACCTGCACGACGGCGCCCAGCAGCGGCTGGTCGCGCTGACGCTGAAGCTCGGCATGGCCCGGCTCGACCTGGAGCCGGGATCCCCCGCCGACAGGTCGGTCGCCGAGGCGCACGAGGAGGCCATGCGGGCCCTGGCCGAGCTGAGGGAGCTGATCCAGGGGGTGCATCCACGGGTGCTCACCGACCTCGGCCTGCCCGCCGCGGTGCTCGACGTGGCCGGGCGCTCGCCCGTGCCGGTCGACGTGGACGTCGTGCTGCCCCGGAGGCCGCCCCCGGCGGCCGAGATCACGGCGTACTTCGTGGTCTGCGAGGCGCTGGCGAACGTCGCCAGGCACAGCGGGGCGAGCCGCTGCGCCGTACGGGGCAGGCTCGTCCACGAGACCCTGCTGCTGGAGATCCACGACAACGGCGAGGGCGGGGCCGCCCCGGCGGCCGGGACCGGGCTGGCCGGGCTGGCCGACCGGATCGCGGTGGTCGACGGCACGATGTCGCTGTCCAGCCCGGCCGGAGGGCCGACCCTGCTGCGGGTGGAGATCCCGTGCGCCCGGCCGCCGGAGACCTCCCGGACGTTCCCCTGACCGGGGCGGGGCGGAGCGCGCCCTCTCCGTCCCCGTCACCGTTGAGAGAAGTTGAGAGAAGAGGAGACCCCGTGCGGGTGGTGCTGGCCGAGGACGCGGTCCTGCTCCGCGAGGGGCTGATCGGGCTGCTGGAGCGCTTCGGCCACCCCGTGGTGGCCGCCGTCGGCGACGTGCCCTCGCTGGTGGCCGCCGTCGAGGAACACGAGCCCGACATCGTGGTGACCGACGTGCGGATGCCGCCCGCCTTCACCGACGAGGGCCTGCGCGCCGCGCTCACCCTGCGTACGGCGCGTCCCGGCCTCCCGGTGCTGATCCTCAGCCAGTACGTCCAGCAGGCCTACGTCGCCGAGCTCATGGACGGCGGGATCGGCTACCTGCTCAAGGACCGGATCGGTCACGTCAGGGAGTTCGTCGACGCCCTGGAGAGGGTCGCGGCCGGCGCCACGGTCGTCGACCCCGAGGTGGTCAGGCAGCTGCTGGCCCGCCGCCGTGATCCGCTGCGGCGTCTGACCCCCCGGGAGCACGAGGTGCTCGCCCTCGTCGCCGAGGGCCGTTCGAACTCCGCCGTCGCCAGAACCCTCGTCGTCACCGAGGCCGCCGTGGCCAAGCACATCGCGAGCATCCTCGCCAAGCTCGACCTGCCTCCCGCCGGGGACGACCACCGCAGGGTCCTCGCCGTTCTCGCCTACCTGCGGGGCTGAGGCGGCCTCACGGGCGGGTGAGGACGGCGGGCCGGGACGGATGACCGGAACCGGGTCTAGGCGCCGAAGGCGCTCAGGGTGGCCCAGGCCGTGCCGGAGCCGACGGCGACCCCGGCGGCGACCTGGGCGGGAGTGTGGTGGCCCAGCCGCGTCCTGGCCCAGCAGATCGTGGCCACGACCAGCGCGCCGGCCACGAGAGTGGGCGCGGCGGGCAGCACCCGGGAGAGCACCACCACGGTGCCCGCGGAGACCGCCGCGTGGAAGGAGATCTTCCACCTGAGTGTGACCGGGACGGTCACCGCGAGCGCGGCCAGCATCGCGGTCACCGTGGCCACCAGCAGCCGGGGCGCGCCCAGCCAGACCAGCAGCACCAGCGCGACCAGCACCGCCCCGACGGCCACCAGCAGGGGCTTCGTCCTGCTCGCGCGGTCGACCAGGTGGTGGGAGTCGAGCCGGCCCGAGCGGACTCCGGCCAGGATCACCCCCGCCGGGACCCCGCCGCACAGCGCCGAGGCCCCCAGCCCCCAACCGGCCCCCGGCCAGCCGTCCGCCAGCAGGCCGACGACCGGGGGCAGCACGATGACCAGCAGTTGCGGGGCGAACAGCCCGGTGACCCACCGGGCGGCCCTGACGGCCCCCGCCGGGGCCGTCTCATCGCGTGCCATTTCCCGACCGCCCATGCCACTCCCCACTGATCAAAGGCTCGTCGCGCTAACCTTGGCAGGAGAGCGGCCCGGGGGCGAAGTCCGCGGGCCGGAAGTGGTCCTGTGCGGCCGAGAGGGTCAGTCGTTGGCGTGCAGAGCGCTGTTGAGCTCGATGCCGGTGCCCTGGCGGGCGACGACCTCCACGGCCCCCGTGGTGGAGTTGCGGCGGAACAGCAGGCCGGAGGAGCCGGACAGCTCGGCGGCCTTGGCGACCCGTCCGTCGGGGAGGACGACCTTCGTCCCGGCCGTGACGTACAGGCCCGCCTCCACGACGCAGTCGTCGCCGAGGGAGATGCCGACACCGCTGTTGGCGCCGAGCAGGCAGCGGCGGCCGATGGAGATGACCTGCTTGCCGCCGCCGGACAGGGTGCCCATGATCGAGGCGCCGCCGCCGACGTCGGAGCCGTCGTCGACGACCACGCCCGCCGAGATGCGGCCCTCGACCATGGACGTGCCCAGCGTCCCGGCGTTGAAGTTGACGAAGCCCTCGTGCATCACCGTCGTGCCCGCGGCCAGGTGCGCGCCCAGCCGGACCCGGTCGGCGTCGGCGATCCGCACGCCGGACGGCAGCACGTAGTCGACCATCCGGGGGAACTTGTCGACGCCGTGGACGGTGACGGCGCCGCGGGCGCGCAGGCGCAGCCGTACGGACTCGAAGTCCTCCACGGCGCACGGGCCGTGGTTGGTCCACACCACGTTGCTGAGCAGGCCGAACAGGCCGTCCAGGTTCTGCCCGTGGGGCTGGACGAGGCGGGCGGAGAGCAGGTGGAGGCGGAGGTAGACGTCGTGGGTGTCGGCGGGGGGCTCCGACAGCTTGGCGATCCCGGTGGACACCGCGACCACCTCGACCCCGCGGGCCTGGTCGGGGCCGAGCAGCGCGGCGACCTCGGGGCCGAGCGCCTCTACGGCCTCCTGGGCGGTCAGCCGCCTGGTGCCGGGGGAGGCCGGCTCGCCCAGTTGCGGGGAGGGGAACCAGGTGTCGAGCACGGTTCCGTCCGGGGTGATGGTGGCGATGCCGACGCCGTGGGCGCCGGAGGTCTGAGCTGCTGCGTTCACGTCGGCCAAGCCTAGTCAAAAGCGGTGCAACGGCCGTACGCCGAGGGGTGTGGTCGGCGTGTGCGCACGCCACGCCGTCAATAGCGTGGCGGCCATGTTGTACGGGATCGACGTGTCGAACTGGCAGGGGGCGGTCGACTGGGGCGACCACGCGGACGACGGCGTCGCCTTCGCCTTCGCGAAGGCGACGGAGGGAAGCACCTTCGTCGACCGGTGGTTCGACAGGAACTGGAACGGGATGCGGGAGAACTGGATCGTCTGCGGGGCATATCACTTCGCCCGCCCCGCGGGAGACCCGGAGGAGCAGGCGCGCTGTTTCCTGCGGACGGTACAGCGGGCGGGCGGGCTGCACCACGGCGACCTGCTGGCCCTCGACCTGGAGACCAGCGACCGTCTGCCCGCCCCCAAGGTGGCCCGTTTCGCCCGCCGCTGGTGCCGGGCCGTCACCGCGCAGGCCGGGGTGCGGCCGGTGATCTACACGTTCCTGACCTTCGCCTACGGCGGCAACTGCGCGGGACTGGAGGACTATCCGCTGTGGATCGCGGCGCCCGGCAACCCCACCGGCAGGCCGGATGTGCCGGGCCCCTGGAACCGGTGGACCATCCACCAGTACGCCCACAAGCCGCTGGACCGCAACGTCTTCCACGGCACCCGGGCCGAACTCACCTCGCTGGGTTACCGCAGGCGGCACGGTGCGAACAGACATGGCGCGGGCAGGCACGGCGTGGACGGGCACAGGGCCGAAAAGCACAGGGGCGAGAAACACAGGGCTGGGAAAAGGCGTGGCGGACACCGGTAGCATCGATCCAGAACGGGATTTTCCCGCGACCAGTTTCACGTCTACCGAGGAGCAACCGTGTCGGCCGTGTCAGAACTTCGCATCACCCTCGCCGGAGCCGAGCGTGTGGTGGCGGAGGGCACGACGTACGGCGACGCGCTCGAGGCGGACGGCCGCTCGGTCGTCGCCGCCCGCGCGAACGGCGAGCTGAAGGACCTTGAGGCACTCGTCGCCGAGGGCGACGTGATCGAGCCCGTCGAGGTCGGCAGCCCCGACGGCAGGGCCATCGTGCGCCACTCGACCGCCCACGTCATGGCCCAGGCCGTGCAGGAGATCTTCCCCGAGGCGAAGCTGGGCATCGGCCCGCCGGTGGAGAACGGTTTCTACTACGACTTCGACGTCAAGTCCCCCTTCACCCCCGAGGACCTCAAGCGCATCGAGAAGCGCATGCGTGAGATCGTCAAGCAGGGGCAGCGCTTCTCCCGCAGGCGGGTCTCCGACGAGGAGGCGCGCGAGGAGCTGGCGGCGGAGCCGTACAAGCTGGAGCTCATCGGGCTCAAGGGCGGCGGCGACGCCGAGGAGAACGTGGAGGTCGGCGGCGCGGAGCTGACCATCTACGACAACCTCGACCCGAAGAGCGGCGAGCTGTGCTGGAAGGACCTGTGCCGTGGGCCGCACGTGCCCACCACCCGCTCCATCCCGGCGTTCAAGCTGATGCGCACCGGCGGCGCCTACTGGCGGGGCAGCGAGAAGAACCCGCAGCTCCAGCGGATCTACGGCACCGCCTGGGAGTCGCGCGACAGGCAGGACGAGTACCTCCACTTCCTGGAGGAGGCCGAAAAGCGCGACCACCGCAAGCTGGGCGCCGAGCTCGACCTGTTCTCCTTCCCCGACGAGCTGGGTTCGGGCCTGCCGGTCTTCCACCCCAAGGGCGGCGTGATCCGCCGGGTCATGGAGGACTACTCACGGCGCAGGCACGAGGAGGCGGGTTACTCCTTCGTCAACACCCCGCACATCACCAAGAGCCACCTCTACGAGATCTCCGGGCACCTGGACTGGTACGCCGACGGCATGTTCCCGCCCATGGAGCTGGAGGGCGCCAAGTACTACCTCAAGCCGATGAACTGCCCGATGCACAACCTGATCTTCAGGGCGCGCGGGCGTTCCTACCGTGAGCTGCCGCTGCGGCTGTTCGAGTTCGGCACCGTCTACCGCTACGAGAAGTCCGGCGTCGTCCACGGCCTGACCCGCGTGCGCGGCCTCACCCAGGACGACGCGCACATCTTCTGCACCCGCGACCAGATGCGCGACGAGCTGAAGTCGCTGCTCAGGTTCGTCCTGGAACTGCTGCGCGACTACGGCCTGGAGGACTTCTACCTGGAGCTGTCGACCAAGGACCCGGTCAAGTTCGTCGGCACCGACGAGGACTGGGAGGAGGCCACCGAGACCCTGCGCGAGGTCGCGGAGTCGGAGAACCTCGAGCTGGTCATGGACCCCGGCGGGGCGGCGTTCTACGGGCCGAAGATCTCCGTGCAGGCCCGTGACGCCATCGGCCGCAGCTGGCAGATGTCGACCATCCAGCTCGACTTCAACCTTCCGAAGCTGTTCGAGCTGGAGTTCCAGTCGTCGGACGGCTCCCGCCGGCAGCCCGTCATGATCCACCGGGCGCTGTTCGGCTCGATCGAGCGCTTCTTCGGCGTCCTGGTCGAGCACTACGCGGGCGCCTTCCCTCCGTGGCTCGCCCCGGTGCAGGTCGTCGGCATCCCGATCGCCGACGCCCACGCGCCCTACCTGCAGGACGTGGCCAAGAAGGCCCGCGAGCGGGGCATCCGGATCGAGGTCGACGCCTCCGACGACCGGATGCAGAAGAAGATCCGCAACGCGCAGAAGTCCAAGGTGCCGTTCATGCTGCTGGCGGGCGACGAGGACATCGCCAACGGCGCGGTCTCCTTCAGGTTCCGCAACGGTGAGCAGAAGAACGGCGTCCCGGTCGACCAGGCGATCGAGGAGATCGCCGACGCGATCGAGCGCCGGATCCAGGTCTGACCGACCCCCGTCGTGGCCCGCGGCCCGCACCCTCGCAAGAGGGCGCGGGCCGCGGTTTTTCTCCGGGAACACCGCGTCTCCGGAAACACCGCGTCTCCAGCAGGGTCTCCGGGGTCTCCGGGGAACACCGCGGGGGCGGGGCCGGGCGCGGCCCGGCCCCCTTCGCCCAGGCTCAGGCCTCTTCGGGGGCGGGCGGCTCGGCGGCGAGCTCGCCGGGCAGGCGGACGTCGTCCACGCCGACGTTGACCTCGACGACCCGCATCCCCAGCATCCGGCTGACCGTGCGGGCCACGTTGGTCTTGACCTCGTTGGCCACGTCCATCACCACGTGGCCGTACTCCACCACGATCGACACGTCGATCGCGACCGTGCGGTCCTGGACGTGGGCGCTCACGCCCCGGCCGCCGCGCCTGGCCCTGGGGACGGCGCGTTCGCGGACCGGCTCGAGGATGCCCGCCGGGTCCTCGCCCAGCCCGGTGACACCGGCCACCTCGAGCGTGGCCAGGGCGGAGACCTTCTCCACCACCTCGTCGGCCACCTTGATGCGGCCCTTCACCACGGCGGAGGCCACCGGCTCATGGACGATCACCGGCTCCGGGGCGGCCACGGGCTCCGAGATCGCCACGGGCTCCGGGACGATCACCGGTTCGGAGACGGCCGGGGCCGCCAGGTTCGCCGAGAGGTTCAGGGAGAACGGGCGGGCGGCCACGGCCGTCTCAGCGGGAGAGTCGGTCTCCTCGATGATTTCCTCGACGGAGAGGTCGGTCATGGGTACTCCTCGGCTGTTGATGTCACGCTGGCTGGGATTCTGCCGGAAATTAGGCTGCTTTGTCCGCATATACACTGGGGCACCGGCTGGAGGCCTCCGGAGCGGGTGGGCCTATGCTGCAATGCATGCAGGAGAGTGAGCCGATCGAGCAGGCCGGAGCCGGGGCCCCCGACAACTTCCAGCGACTGTGGACCCCGCACCGGATGGCCTACATCAAGGGAACCAACAAGCCGACCGGCTCGGGCCCGGGCGACGGCTGCCCGTTCTGCGAGATCCCCGGCATGAGCGACGAGGACGGACTGATCGTCGCCAGGGGCGAGTCGGTCTTCGCCGTGCTCAACCTCTACCCGTACAACTCCGGCCACCTGATGGTCTGCCCCTACCGGCACGTGGCGGACTACGCCGACCTCGACGACGCGGAGACCGGCGAGCTCGCCGACTTCACCAAGCGGGCGCTGGCGGCCCTGCGCAAGGCCAGCGGAGCGCAGGGCTTCAACGTGGGCATGAACCTCGGCGGGGTCGCGGGCGCGGGCATCGCCGCCCACCTGCACCAGCACGTGGTCCCCCGCTGGGGCGGCGACACCAACTTCATGCCGGTGGTCGGTCACACCAAGGTGCTGCCTCAGTTGTTGCGCGACACCAGGGAACTGCTCGCCGGCTCCTGGCCCGTCTCCTCGTAGCCGGCCGCGCCGTCGCCGAGGGCCTTGACGCCCGCCGACAGCGCCAGCGGCACGCCGAGGGCGAGCGCCATGGACAGCACCGCGGCTCCCGAGTCGTTGACCAGCATGCCGATCACCCCGCTGACCAGGGCGCCGACCAGGCCCGCCCGCAGCGCGGGGGAGTGCTCGAACGCGGCGGGGAGGACCCCGGCGCTCGCCGCGTCGGGGTGCAGCAGCGCGTAGACCAGGAACGCGGCGGCGGCGATCACGATCGGCATCAGGTTCGGGTTGAGCAGCGTGCCCAGCATCGCGCCGAGTTTGCGGCCGATCACCTCCGCCGCCTCGCCGGTGAGCACCTGGCCGACGAAACGTCCCAGGTGCGTCTGGGAGGCGGGGGGACGCAGGTAGTCGAGGTAGGCGATGGCCATCACGATGACGCCGCCCGCCGCGCAGAACGCGCCCAGCTTGACGATCGAGACCCGCCTGCCCGCGATCAGCAGCGCGGTCACCGCGATGCCGGGCACGAAGGCGATCACGCCGCCGAAGTCGCTGCCGACCCCGGGCCAGCCGCCCAGGATCATCGCGGTGCTCCCCAGCACCGCCACGACGGCCACCGCCACACCCCGGCGCCCCCGGGCCGTCAGCCGGTGGGCGATCGTGGTCGCCAGCAGCAGCACCGACGTGGCGAAGAGCGCGAACGGAATGTTGCCCAGGCCGTAGTAGCGGGCGCCGACCACCGCGGTGTAGCCCATCACGCTGTTGAGCTGCAGGGTCGTCCCGGTCAGCAGGTCACCGGCGAGCACCGCCGCGGTGACCCCCGCCACGACCGCCAGCGGCCCGAGCGGGCTGCGCCGCCAGGGCCCGGCGAGCGCGACCGCGGCCAGCAGGACCGCGATCCCGGCGATCCCGCCGACCAGGGCGAGCAGCGGAGCCCCGCTGTGATGCCAGGGGGTGAGGTTGACCAGATACGTCGACACCGGCAGGGACGCCAGCGCCAGCGCCGCCACCCGGACGCCGCCGAGCCCGCGCCTGCGGCGCATCAGCAGGAAGGCGACGACGTAGAACAGGACCTGCAGCACGGCGACCGTCGTGAAGAAGACGCCGCCCATGTCCCTGATCGTCTGCCCGGCCACGTCGGCGTTGGCCAGTTCGGTCCGGGCCGCCTCCACGCCGCCGCTGTGGCCGCCCGCCCGCCAGGGCACCCCGATCACCGTCGGCGGCGCCGTGACGCCCGTGAGGGCGAGCATGGTGGCGGTGACGTCCGGCAGGATCGTGACGTCCTCGCGGTGGGTCGAGGCCGCCCCCAGGAAGCGTCCTGAGACGTCTCCTGAGCGCATCATGGCCACCCGCAGGTGCGGCACGCCACCGTGGTCCCCCAGGCCCGCCAGCAGCACCGAGACGTCCTGCGGGAGAGCCCGCAGCGCCGTCCCCACCTTGGCGTCGGCCAGCCGCAGCGCGGCCGCCCGCCGCTGCGGATCGAGGCTCTCATCGGCCTCGGGCAGCCGCCCGCCGGTCACGTAGGGCCGGATCAGGTCGTCGACGTCGACGGCGGCCATCCGGCACGCGGCGAAGGCGTCCGGGGTGAGCCGGTCGGGGGAGGGGAGGTAACGGTCGACCCTTCCCGAGCGGTCGGCCAGGGCCAGCGCCGCCCCGGGACCGACCGCCAGCGTGCACTCCCCGGCGGCGTGCGCGGCCTCGCCGAGCGCTCCCGCGTTCTTCTGCCCGGAGACCCGCATGAGATCCCCGTGGCCGGGCACGACGGCGCCCGCCGCCTCGGGGACGGGCTCGGGCGGGAGCCCGCAGCCGTGGCCGACCGCCGACCTCACTCCGGCCGAGACCGTCAGCCACCCGTCGTAGGGGCACGTCACCCGGCCGACCGTGCGCACCGACAGCGAGCCGACCGCGCTCTGACCGGCCAGCCGCCACAGGTTCGGCGTCTCGCCGGCGCTCAGATCACTCCAGCGCAGGCCCGGGACCCCGATCAGCACCACCCGTCCGCCCGTCTGCGTGGCGGCGTGCGCGGCACCCGGCCACAGCACGCTCAAGACCAGTGCAAACGCGACAAGCGTCCGCCTCACCGAAGACCTCCCCAGACCTCGCCCCAAATGCTGGCACCGTAGGGGAACAGCGCACCCGTGGTCCAGAGAACACGAAGATCCGGGGCAGGTCGTGTATCAGGGCAGGACCGTTTTGGCGGGCGCGCTCTCGTTCTGCAGGCGGTCCAGGGCCGTGACCAGGTAGGTGGCGCCACCGGTCGCGGCGAAGGTCTGGCGCTCCCCGTCCGCCGCCGGCACGACGGCGACCAGGTCACGGGCGTCGGCGGTCGTGCACTTGTCCACCTTCTTGCCCGCGGCGACCCGGTAGACCGCGTACGCGCGGGCGTTCGGGGAGGACTTCCAGCTGATCGTGGTGTCCTGGACCCTCAGGTCGGCGGGCACGGCCGGAGCCTGGCCGCCGAGGTCCCCGATCAGGGGCAGCAGCGCCGGGCGGGTGTAGTACTCCTTGACGATCCGGTCCAGCACGCCCAGCGGGTTGGTCAGGAGCTGCTTGCCGCTGAAGTAGACGTCACCGCGGACCTCCTCGTACTTGCGGTTGAACGCCAGGTGCGAGGGCAGCTCGCCCGGCCTGGTCCAGGCCGGGGTGTCGGTCGCGCCGACCCGGTAGAGGCCCTGGCCGATGTACAGCTGCACGCCGGTGCCCTTGACCTCGTTGGCCCACCACGGCACCAGCACGTCGTAGTCGGCGGCCTTGAACCCGCGCGGCCAGTAGAGCTGCGGGATGACGTAGTCGACCGTGCCCTTCTTGATCCAGTGGCGGGCGTCGGCGTAGATGGAGTCGTAGGCGGACATGCCGCCGGTCGCCGAGCCGGTGGGGTCCTCGGTCTTGTTCCGCCAGATCCCGAAGGGGCTCACCCCGAACTTGATGTACGGCTTCGCCTCGTGCACCACCGTGTCGACCTGGGCGATCAGCTTGTTGACGTTGGCCCGCCGCCAGTCGGCCCTCTTGGTGCCCTTGCCGTACTTGGCGAAGGCGTCGTCGTCGTCGAACTTCGCACCGGCCCCGGGGTAGGGGTAGAAGTAGTCGTCGAAGTGGACCCCGTCCACGTCGTAGCGCTGCACCACGTCCTTGACGACCGCGGTGACGTGGTCGCGGACCTCCGGCAGGCCGGGGTTGTAGTAGAACTTGCCCTCGTGCTTGACGATCCACTCGGGGTGCCTCCTGGCCGGGTGGTCGGCCGGGAGCCCGTTCAGGCCGCCCTCGAAGACGGCCCGGTAGGGGTTGAACCAGGCGTGGAACTCCAGCCCGCGCCGGTGGGCCTCGGCGATCAGGAAGGGCAGCGGGTCCCAGCCGGGGTCCTTGCCCGCCGTACCGGTCAGATAGGCCGACCAGGGCTCCAGGGACGACTTGTAGAAGGCGTCGGAGGCCGGGCGGACCTGGAAGAAGACCGCGTTGAACCGGCGCTTGACCGCGTTGTCGAGGAGCCGGATGTACTCCGCCTGCTGCTTGGCGATCGGCAGGCCGGTGCGCGAGGGCCAGTCGATGTTCTTGACCGTGGCGATCCAGACTCCGCGCATCTCCCGCTTGGGATACTTCGCGTTGGTCGGGCACGACGCCGTCACCGAGTCGGCCGCGGCCGTCGCCGGCGCCCGCCCGCCGTCACCGTCGGCCGCGGGCTTGGCCGGCGCGGCGGGCTTGGCGGATTTGGCGGGCTTGACGACCTTGGCGTGCTTGGCGGGCTTGGCCGGCGGCGCCTCCGGGCCGAAGGCGTAGGCGGCGCTGGTGGTGACCACGGCGAGGGCGGCGGCGGCGAGCAAAGGACGTGCTGTTCGCATGGTTCATCAGTCTGGCACCGTGACCGCAATGCTTTGGTCAGAAAAAAAGAAATCGTTCTGTGATGTTAATGTTACGCATTCAGTTGTTCGGGAGGCGTGAGCCCGATGGTCCACGCCTCCCGCCGGAAATCAGCCGGCGACCTTGTCCACCAGGTGGGCGGGCAGTGGCTCATAGCGCAGGAAGACGCGCTGGAACGTCCCCGTGCCGTGCGACATGGAGCGCAGGTCGATGGCGTAACGGGTGATCTCCAGTTCGGGCACCTCCGCCCGCACCAGGGTCCGCCCGACACCGACCGGCTCGGTGCCGAGAACGCGGCCGCGGCGCGAGGAGAGGTCGGACATCACCGAGCCGACGTGGTCGTCGGGGACGAGCACGGACACCTCGTCGACCGGCTCCAGCAGCAGCGTCGGGACCTTGGACGCCGCCTCCTTCAGCGCGAGCGCCCCGGCGATCTGGAAGGCCATGTCGGAGGAGTCGACCGAGTGGGCCTTGCCGTCGTACAGCGTCACCCTCACGTCCACCACGGGGTAGCCGGCCAGCACGCCGCGCTGCATCTGGGTGCGCACGCCCTTCTCGACCGACGGGATGAACTGGCGGGGCACCACGCCGCCGACGATCTTGTCCACGAACTCGAAGCCCCCGCCCGAGGGCAGAGGCTCGACCTCCAGGTGGCAGATGGCGAACTGGCCGTGCCCGCCGGTCTGCTTGACGTTGCGGCCCAGCGCCTGGCAGGTGCCGCCGAAGGTCTCCCTGAGCGGCACCCGCAGCTCGATCTTCTCGACCTCGACGCCGTGCCGCCTGCTCAGCCGGTCCAGCAGGACGTCGGCGTGGGCCTCGCCCATGCACCACAGCACGAGCTGACGGGTCTCGGAGTTGTTCTCGAGCCGGAGCGTGGGGTCCTCGGCGACCAGCCGCTGCAGCGCCTGGCCGAGCTTGTCGTCGTCGGCCTTGGACCTCGCCTGGATCGCCACGGGCAGCAGCGGGTCGGGCATCGTCCAGGCGGTCATCAGCAGGGGCCGCTCCTTGTCGGAGAGGGTGTCGCCGGTCTCCGCGCGGGACAGCTTGGCCACCGCGACGATGTCCCCGGCGACGCACTTGGCGGTCGTGCGCTGGAGTTTGCCCAGCGGCGAGGAGAGCGCGCCGATGCGCTCGTCCAGGTCGTGGTCCTCGTGGCCCCGGTCGGCCAGCCCGTGCCCGGAGACGTGCACGGTCATGTCCGGGCGCAGCGTCCCGGAGAACACCCGGACCAGGCTGATGCGGCCCACGTAGGGGTCGCTGGTGGTCTTGACGACCTCGGCCACGAGCGGCCCGTCGGGGTCGCAGGCGATGCCGGGGGCCGGTTCGCCGTCGATCGTGGTGATCTCCGGCAGCGGGTGCTCCAGCGGCGAGGGGAAACCCTGGACGATGAGCTGGAGGATCTCGTGCGCGCCCACGCCGCCCCCGGTGGCGAGCACCGGGTAGAAGCCGCCGCGCGCCACCGCCTTCTCCAGGTCGCCGATGAGGGTCTCCGTGGAGATCTCCTCGCCCGAGAGGTAACGGTCCATCAGGGACTCGTCCTCGCTCTCCTGGATGATCCCCTCGATGAGCGGGCCGCGGTAGACCTCGATCTGGTCCTGGTAGGAGGGGCCGGGGGCGTTCTCGCTCCGCGTGCCGGTCGCGTAGTTGTAGAACTTCTGGGTCAGCAGCCCGATGAGACCGTTCAACCGGCCGTTGGTCACCACCGGGAGGTACAGCGGGGCCACGCCGTCCCCGAAGACGTCCTGGCAGGTGGCGAGCACCTCCTCGAAGTCGGCCCGCTGGTGGTCGAGCTTCGTGATCACCACGGCGCGCGGCATCCCCACGGCCGCGCACTCCTCCCACAGCATCCGGGTCAGGCCGTCGACGCCCTCGGACGCCGAGACGACGAAGAGCGCGGCGTCGGCCGCGCGCAGCCCGGCGCGCAGGTCGCCGACGAAGTCGGCGTATCCGGGCGTGTCCAGTAGGTTGATCTTGACGTCGTCGTGGACCAGCGGGGCCACGGTGAGGTTCACCGAACGCTGCTGGCGCACCTCGACCTCGTCGAAGTCGCTGACCGTGCCGCCGTCCTCGACCCGGCCCGGTCGCTGGATGGTCCGGGTCGCGGCCAGCAGCGTCTCCACGAGAGTCGTCTTGCCCGCGCCGGAATGGCCGACCAGCACGACATTTCTGATCATGTCCGGCCGGTCGGCCGCGGGTGCCCTCCCCGCGGCTCCCGCTGCCCCGCCGGTTGCCTTCTCTGCCACGTCGCCTCCTGCGTCGTTGCCGAAGGAGCGCGGCCGCCTGCGGCCACACCCCGGGGTCCGCCGCCGCGTCCGTACACCGCAAGGACGCGGTGTGTTCACCAAATACCCATGTGGCAAATATCACAAGAGGGCCGCGCCAATCCGCTTGCGGAGCGTTGGACGCGCGCTCACAGGCCGTGTGGCCTACGATCGGAACGCGATGCTCAAACTTCTGCGCCCCGTCGTAACCCGAATCATGACCCCCCTGGGCAGGGCGCTCGCCCGCCGAGGGATCAGCCCCAACGTGGTCACCACGGTCGGCACGCTCGGCACCGTAGCCGCGGCTCTCTTCTTCTATCCCCGTGGACAGTTGTTCCCCGGTACCGTCGTGATCACTATTTTCGTGCTGGCCGACCTCCTCGACGGGGTCATGGCCAGGATGACGGGGCCGGGAAGCCTCTGGGGGGCCTTCCTCGACTCCACCCTCGACAGGGTGGGCGACGCCGGGATCTTCTCCGGGCTGCTCGTCTGGTTCATGGTGAGCGGGCAGCGGGTGCTGGCGGGGGTCACGTTGTTCTGTCTCGTCGCGGGGGCGCTGGTCTCCTACATCAAGGCCAGGGCCGAGGGGCTGGGCCTGAAGTGCGACGTCGGACTCGCCGAGCGGCCGGAGCGCCTGGTCGTCGGTCTGGTCTCCGCCGGTCTCGGTGGCCTCGGCGTGCCGTACGTGCTGGCCGGGGGGCTCTGGCTGCTCGCCGTCGCCAGCGCGGTCACGGTCGGGCAGCGTCTCCTCCACGTCCGCCGCCAGGCCGTCTCCGCCGAGCCCGCCCCCCTCCGCTGATCGGGAAAGAACGATGACAGGCAAGCCGTCTCCCCAGGAACGCCTGGTCGCCGCCGGGTTCGGCGCCGGCTGGGCGATCGTCCCCCGTCTCCCCGAACGTCTCACGGCCTGGGCCTTCCGGGTGGCCGCCGACCGGCTCTGGAAGCGCCACGGCGGCTCGGTGCGCCGCCTGGAGGCCAACCTCGCCCGGGTCAAGGGCACCTCGCCGGACGACCCGCAGATCCGGGAGCTGAGCCGCGACGGCATGCGCTCCTATTTCCGCTACTTCCACGAGATCTTCCGGCTGCCCTCCATGCCGGCGGATGAGATCGTCTCCCGCATGCACGTCAGCGGAGACCAGCAGATCTACGACAACCTGGACCGGGGACGCGGGGTGATCCTGGCCCTGCCGCACATGGGCAACTGGGACCAGGCGGGAGCCTGGTTCACCGCGACGGGGCACCCGTTCACCACCGTGGCCGAACGGCTGCGGCCCGAGTCGCTGTTCCGCCGCTACACCGCCTTCCGCGAGGGGCTGGGCATGGAGGTCCTGCCGCTCACCGGGGGCGACGGCCACACCTTCGGCACCCTGTCGCAGCGGCTGCGCGCGGGCGGAGCCGTCGCCCTGCCCGCCGAGCGGGACCTGACCGCCAAGGGCGTCGAGGTCCGGTTCTTCGGCGCGGCCACGCGCATTCCCGCGGGCCCCGCGCTGCTGGCCGTGCACACCGGGGCGGCGCTGATCCCGGCGGTCCCGTACTTCCAGGGGCGCGACTGGGGCCTGCAGTTCCACGAGGAGATCGCCGTTCCCGAGCAGGGCAGCCGCAAGGAGAAGGTCGCCGCCGTCTCGCAGGACCTGGCCACCGTCTTCGAGAAGGGCATCTCCGAGCACCCGGAAGACTGGCACATGCTCCAGCGGCTCTGGCTCGACGACCTGGAACCGCGCGGGTGAGGACCGCCCGGAAGCGGGAGGCCGGGCGAGGCGGGAAAGATGGACAATACTGACGACGCGGGTGGCCGGACCCTGTACCGGACGCGCCGGAAGCGACGTGGGCGGGCGCCCGAGGAGTGATGAGGAAGCAGTGAGGATCGGCATCGTCTGCCCGTACACCTGGGACGTGCCCGGCGGTGTCCAGGCCCACATCCGCGATCTCGCCGAGGCCCTCATCGAGGAGGGCCACCAGGTCTCGGTCATCGCCCCGGCGTCCGAGAACGCCCCGCTGCCCGCCTACGTGACCTCGGTCGGCAGGGCGGTCCCCGTCCCCTTCAACGGCTCGGTCGCCAGGCTGTCGTTCGGCTTCCTGTCGGCCAACCGGGTGCGCCGCTGGGTGCGCGAGGGCCGTTTCGACGTGCTGCACGTGCACGAGCCCGCGGTTCCCTCGGTCGGGCTGCTGGCCTGCTGGGCGGCCAAGGGCCCGATCGTGGCCACCTTCCACACCTCCCACGAGCGCTACCGCAGCCTGTCGGTCACCACGCCCGTCCTCATGAGCGCGCTGGAGAAGGTCAGCGGCCGGATCGCCGTCTCCGACGCGGCGAGGAAGACCCTGGTCGAGTTCATCGGCGGCGACGCCGTGCTCATCCCCAACGGGGTGGCGGTCGGCCGCTACGCCCACGCCGAGCCGTTGCCCGGCTGGGACGAGGGCGAGGTGATCGGGTTCCTCGGCCGGATGGACGAGCCGCGCAAGGGGCTCGCGGTGCTGCTGGAGGCGTTCGTCGCGCTGGCCCCCGAGCGTCCCGGGCTGCGCCTGCTCATCGCCGGTCCCGGTGACGCGGAGGAGGTGCTGGAGCGTGTCCCGGCCCGATTCCGCGATCGCGTCGGCCTGCTCGGCATGGTCAGCGAGGAGGACAAGGTGCGCGCCTACCACTCGGTCGACGTGTTCTGCGCGCCCAACCTGGGCGGGGAGAGCTTCGGCATCGTGCTGACCGAGGCGATGTCGGCGGGCGCCGCGATCCTGGCCAGCGACATCCCGGCCTTCCGCAAGGTGCTCGACGAGGGGCAGGCGGGGGCGCTGTTCGAGACCGGCAACGCCGTCTCGCTCGCCCGTGAGGCGGCCGCGCTGCTCGACGATCCCCGGCGCAGGGCCAAGCTGTCGGACGAGGCCCGGCAGGCCGTGTGGAAGTACGACTGGTCCACGGTCGCCCGCGACGTCCTGAGAGTCTACGAGACCGTCGCCGTGGCCGCGGGGGTCGAGGAGGACGAGGCGCGATGACCACCACGCTGATCCTGGTGGTGGGCGCGATCGTGCTGCTCACCGCCGTCTACATCTCCTGGCGGGCGGGCCGTCTCGACCGGCTGCACATCCGCCTGGAACTGGCCCGCGAGTCCCTGGACGCCGCGCTGGTACGGCGGACCGCCGTGGCCCTCGAACTGGCCGCCTCCCGGATCCTGGATCCGGCGACGAGCCTGCTGCTGGCCACCGCGGCCCACGAGGCCCGTACGGCGGGCCCCGAGGAGCGGGAGCACGCGGAGAGCGACCTGTCGCGCGCGCTGCGGGCCGTTGTGGACCAGGAGCGTTTCCGGGACCGCCTCGCCGACACCCCGGGGGGAGACGCGCTGCTGGAGGAGCTCGGCGCCGCGGTGGCCAAGGTGCTCTACTCACGCCGTTTCCACAACAACGCGGTCGACGTGACGCGTATCGCCCAGCGCCGCTGGCTGGCCCGGACGCTGAGGCTGGCCGGGCACACGGAGTATCCCGCCTTCTTCGAGATCGACGACGTCCCGCCGAAGACCCTCGGCATCGAATAGGCCGTTCTGGAACTCGTATAACCGACAAGTCGGGCACCGGTAAGCTCTTGGGCATTTCATGGCCGATTTGAGGAGACGAACCGTGCGGGTGCCCCGGATGATCGCCGTCACGCTGGTGGGAGCGGCCGTTCTCGTGCCGGTCGCGGCCTGCTCCTCCAGTGAGCCCGCCGCGGGGAACCCCCCGCCGCCGGCGGCGGCCGATCCGTCCACGACGCCTACCCCCGAGCCCCCGCCGACCCATCCCTTCACCGGGCTCCCCGGTGCCGCGCGCAGGCCGGTGCTCGCCGCCAAGATCGAGAACACCTCGGCCGGCAAACCGCAGCTCGGGCTCAAGAGCGCCGACATCGTCTACGTCGAGCAGGTGGAGGCGGGGCTGACGCGCCTGATGGCCGTCTTCTCCTCGAAACTTCCCGCCAAGATCGGCCCGGTCCGCAGTGCCCGGATCTCCGACCTGCACATCCTGCCGCAGTTCGGCAAGCCCGCCCTGGCCTACTCGGGCGTGCAGACCAAGATGATCCCCAGGGTCCAGGAGGCCTCGCTCGTCGACGTCTCCGACAGCCGGGCCCCCGGCGCCTACTTCCGCCAGCCGGGCCGCTACGCGCCCTACAACCTGTTCGCCAACACCAGGCAGCTGCTGGCCAAGGCGCCAGGCGCGTCCAAGGCCAAGGACATCGGCTTCACCTTCGGCGACGCCCCCCAGGGAGGCGTCTCCAAGAAGGCGTTCAGCGTCAAGTATCCCGCCGCCCGCTTCACCTTCACCTGGTCCGAGGCCGACGGCAGGTGGCTGATCTGGCAGGACGGCAAGAAGGACATGGCGGCTGAGGGCGGCCAGCTCGGCGCGCCCACGATCGTCGTGCAGTACGTCAAGACCGAGCGTTCCGAGTATCACGACCTGAACCAGAGCTACACGCCCCTGGTGCACAGCGTCGGCAAGGGCAAGGCGGTCGTGCTCCGCGACGGCCAGGCGTTCAAGGCGACCTGGTCGCGCAAGACGGAGGAGGAGGGTACGGTCTTCACCACGGCGGCGGGGGAGCCGATGAACTTCGCCCCGGGCCAGGTGTGGGTCGTCCTGGCGGCCCCGAAGCCGGTCATTCCCTGATCGTCCTTCCATCATGTCCAAGAAGATCGCTCGAAGGCGACAAGATGTCGTGTAAAGGGACATGGGACTCAGCGCCTACGATAGAGATGCCGGAAACCGCCCTGGGGGCGGCCCGTGATCCGCAACCCAGCCGTCGTGAGGTAGAGACCGTGTCCAGCAGCACGCCCGAAGTCACCCAGCCCGCCGTCACCGGAACCGCCCGGGTGAAGCGCGGCATGGCAGAGATGCTCAAGGGCGGCGTCATCATGGACGTCGTCAACGCGGAGCAGGCCAAGATCGCCGAGGACGCCGGAGCCGTCGCCGTCATGGCCCTCGAGCGGGTGCCCGCCGACATCCGCGCCCAGGGTGGCGTCTCGCGGATGAGCGACCCCGACATGATCGACGGCATCATCTCCGCCGTCTCCATCCCCGTCATGGCGAAGGCCCGCATCGGCCACTTCGTCGAGGCGCAGGTGCTCCAGTCGCTCGGCGTCGACTACATCGACGAGTCCGAGGTGCTGACCCCGGCCGACTACGCCAACCACATCGACAAGTGGCAGTTCACGGTGCCCTTCGTCTGCGGGGCGACCAACCTGGGCGAGGCGCTGCGCCGCATCACCGAGGGCGCGGCGATGATCCGCTCCAAGGGCGAGGCCGGAACCGGCGACGTCTCCAACGCCACCATGCACATGCGCAAGATCCGCGGTGAGCTCAAGCGGCTGTCCTCGCTGCCCGAGGACGAGCTGTACGTCGCGGCCAAGGAGCTGCAGGCGCCGTACGAGCTGGTCGCGGAGGTCGCCAAGGCCGGCAAGCTTCCCGTCGTGCTCTTCACCGCGGGCGGCATCGCCACCCCCGCCGACGCCGCGATGATGATGCAGCTCGGCGCCGAGGGCGTGTTCGTCGGCTCCGGCATCTTCAAGTCCGGCAACCCGGCCCAGCGCGCCGCGGCGATCGTCAAGGCCACCACGTTCCACGACGACCCGGACGTTATCGCCAAGGTCTCCCGCGGCCTGGGCGAGGCCATGGTCGGCATCAACGTCGACGACATCCCGGCCCCGCACCGCCTGGCGGAGCGCGGCTGGTAAGCAGGCCCAAGAAGACCCAGAAAAGGCGGCATCCGTGACGGATGCCGCCTTTTTCATGACCGCGGATATTCACTCCGGCGTCACGATCCTCCGCAAGGCTGGCGGACGTTCATGTCCGATCATCCTCGGAGGCCCCCCATGTCCCGGCTCAGCCGACGCTCCTTTCTCGTCACCGGCATCGCGGCGGGCGCGGCGGCGGGTATGCCCGCCCTGGCGAACGCCGACCCCGAACCCGCCCCGGAGAGCGCCGCGTCCCTGGCCTCCCGCGGCCTGCGCGCCGATCCCTTCACCCTGGGCGTCGCCTCCGGCGACCCCGACTCCGACGGTTTCGTGATCTGGACCCGCCTGGCGCCCCAGCCGCTCGCCGAGGACGGCCTCGGCGGCATGCCCGCCGGCTCCTTCACGGTGCACTGGCAGGTCTACGGCGACGAGGCGGGACGCCGCGTCCTGCGGCGGGGTGTCGCCCAGGCGACCGGGGAGTGGGGCTACTCGGTCCACGTCGAGGTGGACGGGCTCGCCTCCGACAGGGACCACTGGTACCGCTTCAAGGTCGGCCCCTACGTCTCGCCGATGGGCCGGGCCAGGACCGCCCCGCACCCGCTGTCCTACGGTTCGGGCCTGGCGATGGCCTTCGTGTCCTGCGCCCAGTACGAGCACGGCTACTTCACCGCCTACCGGCGCCTGGCCGAGGACCGCCCCGACCTGGTCCTGCACCTGGGCGACTACCAGTACGAGTACCGGCGCGACACCTACACCATCCCCGGGGGCAACGTCCGTCACCACGAGGGCCCGGAGACCGAGACCCTCGCCGGCTACCGGCAGCGGCACGCGCAGTACAAGGCCGATCCCGACCTCCAGGCGGCGCACGCCGCCGCGCCCTGGCTGGTCGTCTGGGACGACCACGAGCTGGACAACAACTGGGCCGACGAGGTGCCGGAGAACCCGGAGATCCCCCAGCCGAACTTCCTGGCCCGGCGCGAGGCGGCCTTCCGGGCCTACTACGAGAACATGCCGCTGCGGCGCAGATCCGTCCCCAGGGGCATCGACATGCAGCTCTACCGGCGGATCCGGTGGGGCGCCCTGGCCACCTTCCACATGCTCGACACCCGGCAGTACCGCAGCGATCAGGGCTGCGGCGACGGTTACCGCGACTGCCCGGCGGCGCTCGACCCGGCGCGCTCGATCACCGGTGAGGCGCAGGAGCGCTGGCTGCTGGACGGCTTCCACCACTCGCGGGCGCAGTGGGACATCCTCGGCCAGCAGGTCTTCTTCGCCCAGCGTGACAACAACGCCGGACCGGCCAAGGTCACCAGCCAGGACGCCTGGGACGGCTACGTCGCCTCGCGGCAGCGGATCACCCAGGGCTGGGTGGACGCCGGGGTCCGCAACCCGGTCGTGCTCACCGGCGACGTCCACGCCCACTGGGCCGGCGACCTCAAGCTCGACTACGACGACCCGACCACGCGCACGGTCGGCTCCGAGCTGGTCGCCACCTCCATCACGACGGGCGGCGACGGCAAGGACTCCGACCCGCAGAGCCAGCCGTTCCTCAAGATCAATCCGCACCTGAAGTTCTACAACAACCAGCGCGGCTACGTCCTGACGCGGATCGAGCGCGAGCTGCTCACCGCCGACTTCAAGGTCCTCCCGCAGGTGCAGCAGGGGGGCGCGCAGGCGCACGTCAAGGCCACCTTCGTGGTCGAGGACGGGGTGCCTGGAGTGCAGCAGACCTATCTGCGGCCGCTCGACCTCTCGGCGAGCAGGACGTCCCGGGCGGCGGACGCCGACCTGATCCAGGAGGTCGTCGACCTGGAGACCAGGCGTCCCTAGAACCGCCGGAGCGCTCCGGAGCACTGAGGGGGCGGCGTCCTCGGGGCGCCGCCCCCCTTCGCAATAATGGTTAGCCAGGCTAAGTTAGACTGGCTAACCATGATGACGGACGAACTGGCCGAGAGCCTCTCCAAAGAGCTGCGCCACCTGGTGCTGCTGCTGCGCCGCGCGGTCGCGGGGCAGCCGGTCACCAGCCAGCAGTACGCCGTGCTGGGCTCGCTCGAGAACGGCCCCCGCCGGATGACCGAGCTGGCCGAGGAACACGGCGTCCAGTTGCCCACCATGACCGTGCAGATCAACCGTCTTGAGGAGCCGGGCCTGGTGGCGCGCGGCGCCGACCCGGCCGACGCCCGGGTCCGCACCGTCGAGCTCACCGAGGAGGGCCGCGCACGCCTGGTGGCCGTGCGGCGGTCCCGGATCACCTACCTGAGCGAGCAGCTCGGCGCGCTCACCCCGGACGAGCGCGAGGCCATCTCCGTCGCCCTGCCCGCACTGGCCAAGCTGGGGCGCGCCTGATCCGCTCCCGCCCGTTCCTCTCCCCTCTCCCGATCTCCCCAAGGAGCCGCACCCATGTCCTCGCAGAACGGCGGCGGAATCCTGCGCCAGCCGATGTCCGTCTGGGCCACGGCCTTCGCCGCGGTCGTCGCCTTCATGGGCATCGGCCTGGTCGATCCGATCCTTCCCTCCATCGCCAAGGGCCTGAACGCCGGGCCCAGCCAGGTCTCCCTGCTGTTCACCAGCTACTTCCTGGTCACCGCCGTGGCCATGCTCGTCACCGGCTGGGTCTCCAGCCGGATCGGCGGCAGACGCACCCTGCTGCTCGGCCTGGCCCTGGTGGTCGTCTTCGCCGCCCTGGCCGGAACCTCGGGTAGCGTCGGCGAGCTGATCGGCTTCCGCGCCGGCTGGGGCCTGGGCAACGCCCTGTTCGTGGCGACCGCCCTGGCGGTGATCGTCGGCGCGGCCAGCGGCGGCGCCGAGGCGGCCATCATCCTGTACGAGGCGGCCCTGGGCCTGGGCATCTCCATGGGCCCGCTGGTCGGCGCCGCCCTCGGTGACTGGAACTGGCGCGCGCCCTTCTTCGGCACCGCCACCCTCATGGCCGTTGGGTTCGTCCTCATCGCGACCCTGCTGAAGGCCGCCCCCGGGCCCGCCGCGCGGACCCGCCTCGGCGACCCGCTCCGCGCCCTGGCCCACGGCGGGCTGTCGACCACGGCGTTCACCGCGTTCTTCTACAACTTCGCCTTCTTCACCATCCTGGCCTTCACCCCGTTCATCCTCGGCATGTCCCCCTATGGCATCGGCGCGGTCTTCTTCGGCTGGGGCGTCTGCGTCGCGCTCGCCTCGGTCTTCGCCGCGCCCGCCCTGCAGCGCAGGATCGGCTCGGTCAAGGTGCTCCACCTCTCCCTGGGCGTGCTGGCCCTCCTCCAGGTGGGCATCGCGCTGTCCGGGCACGCCGGGATCGTCGTCTTCGTCATCCTGTCCGGCATCCCGATCGGCCTGAACAACACCGTGTTCACCGAGGCCGCCATGGAGGTCTCCGACGCGCCCAGGCCCGTCGCCTCCGCGGGATACAACTTCGTCCGCTGGATGGGCGGCGCGCTGGCCCCCTACATCGTCACCAAGCTGGGGGAGGAGTTCGGCGCCGCGGTGCCGTACTGCCTGGGCGCGCTCTGCTGCCTGGCGGGCATGGCCGTCCTGTACGGCAGGCGCCACCACATGAGGAGCCTGGAGCGGGTCGACGTCGACCACGCCCTCCAGGACGCCTCCGTCCCGGCCTGACCGGACGCCGATGCCGATGGTCCGGGAAGAAAGATCCGGTTTGGGGCGACGCGTGGAGTGGTCATACGCTGAAGGGGAATTCCGAGCCACTTGAGAGGACCACTGTGAGCATCGCCCCGACCATCGGTGTGTTCGCCCTGCAGGGAGACGTGCGCGAGCACGTGCGCGCACTGGAGGCGGTGGGCGCGAAGGCGGTCGCCGTACGGCGCCCCGGCGAACTGGAGGCGGTCGACGGGCTGGTCATCCCCGGCGGGGAGTCCACCACGATGTGGAAGCTCGCCGACACGTTCGAACTGCTCGAACCGCTGCGGCTGAGGATCAAGAGCGGTATGCCCGCCTACGGCTCCTGCGCCGGAATGATCATGCTGGCCGACCGGATCGAGGGCGGCGTCGAGGGTCAGGAGACCATCGGCGGCATCGACATGGTGGTCCGCCGCAACGCCTTCGGCCGCCAGGTCGACTCCTTCGAGTCCGACATCGACTTCGCGGGCCGGGGAGGCCTGCGCGCGGTGTTCATCCGCGCCCCGTGGGTGGAATCTGTGGGTTCCGATGTCGAAGTGCTGGCTCGAGCCGAAGCTGGGGATAGGATCGTCGCGGTCCGCCAAGGACCGCTGCTCGCCACGTCGTTCCACCCGGAACTTACCGGAGATGTCGGTGTGCATTCATATTTTGTTGAGATGGTGAGGGAGCTCTAGCCGATGTCCGGCCACTCCAAATGGGCGACGACGAAGCACAAGAAGGCCGCGCTTGACTCCAAGCGGGGCAAGCTGTTCGCCAAGCTCATCAAGAACATCGAGGTCGCGGCCCGGACCGGCGGCCCCGACCCGGACGGCAACCCGACCCTCTACGACGCCATCACCAAGGCGCGCAAGAGCTCGGTCCCGATCGACAACATCGAGCGAGCACGCAAGCGCGGTGGCGGCCTGGAGGCGGGCGGCGCCGACTGGCAGACCATCATGTACGAGGGCTACGCCCCCGGCGGCGTCGCGGTGCTGATCGAGTGTCTCACCGACAACCGCAACCGCGCTGCCTCCGAGGTCCGGGTGGCCCTGACCCGCAACGGCGGTTCCCTGGCCGACCCCGGCTCGGTGTCCTACATGTTCAACCGCAAGGGCGTCGTGATCGTGCCCAAGGGCACGCTGTCGGAGGACGACGTGCTGACCGCCGTCCTCGACGCGGGCGCCGAGGAGGTCAACGACCTGGGCGAGCAGTTCGAGGTCGTCTCCGAGGCCACCGACCTCGTCCCCGTCCGCAAGGCCCTGCAGGACGCCGGGATCGACTACGACTCGGCGGAGTCCAGCTTCCTGCCGACGATGAACATCTCGCTCGACGAGGACGGCGCGCGCAAGATCTTCAGGCTGATCGACGCCCTCGAGGACAGCGACGACGTCCAGAACGTCTGGGCCAACTTCGACGTCCCCGACGACGTCATGGAGAAGCTCGACGTCTGAGCCCGCCGTCCGGCGCCCGTCCTCCGGCCGGAGGACGGGCGCCGGAACGTCGTGCTCCCGCCGCGCGGGCGGGTGCCGCCGGACCGCGGCACGCCTCCCTCCCGACGCCTCTTCCGCGTCCGCGCCGATCGCCGCAGTCCAGGCCGCTCGGCCCCGCGTCATGCCCGCCTCCGGCCGCCGCCCCGCCCGGGCGGTCCGCCGCCCTCGCGCACGGTCCCACGTCCGGCGCCCGCGGAACGCGATTCGCCTTCTCCGTGCCCACTGCCTAGGTTGTGGGATCGTGGAGCTACGCGATTTGACGGTCGACGATCTCGACGCGGTGACGGACAACCGCACACGCGCCTTCGGGCCCGTCTCCGAAGCCGACCAGGAGGCCTGGATCAGGCTGGTGACCCCGATGCTCGGCGAGGGGAGATACCTCGGCCTCTTCGACGGCCCCCGCCTGGTCGCGACGAGCCGGATCCACGACTTCACCCAGTGGTGGCACGGCAGGCGGATGTCCATGGGCGGCGTCGCCTCGGTCACCGTCGCCCCCGAGGACCGCGGGCGCGGCGCCGGGCGCACGATCGTGCGGGCCGCCCTCGACCGCTGCGCCCACCTGGGACACCCGGTCTCGGCCCTGTATCCGGCGACCACCCGCATCTACCGCTCGCTGGGCTGGGAGCACGCGGGCGCCATGCACCGCGCCGTCCTGCCCGCGGAGGCCCTGCGCTCCATCAGGCGGACCGAGCGGGTCGAGGTGCGCCGGATGGGACCCGGCGACGCCTCCGAGGTGATCTCGGTCCTCCACGAGGTCAACGCCGCCACCCGCGCCTGCGGCCCCGTCTGCTGGAACACCGCCACCTGGGAGGCGCGCCTGGCGGCCGGGGACGACTTCCTGTATCTCGCCAAGGACGGCCTCGTCGTCTACCGCTGGCGGGGCCGCGACATCGAGGTCTCCACCCTCGTGGCGAGCTCGGAGGCCACCGCCAGGACGCTGTGGTCGCTGGTGGGCTCCTCCGCCTCGATCGCCAAGTCGGTCCACGCGGTCGTCGCCCCCGACGACCCGGTCTTCTGGCTGATCGGCGACCGTCCCAGGGACGAGGTCGGCCAGACCCGCTGGATGTTCCGTGTCGTCGATCTGGCAGCCGCCGTCTCCCGGCGCGGTTTCCCCCCTGGGGTCACCCTCGACACCGTGCTCCAGGTGGACGATCCCCAGCGGCCCGCGAACTCCGGCCCCTGGAACCTGACCGTCTCCGGGGGAGCGGCGACGGCCCAGCCCGCGGGGGCCCTGCCCGCCGCCCGGCCCGTCCTCACCGCGGGCGGCTTCTCCGCGCTGTTCGCCGGGGTCCCCACCACCACCCTCCGGCGAGCGGGGATGCTCACCGGGACCGCGGAGGGCGACGCCGCCCTTGACGCGGCCTTCCAGGCCACGCCCCACATGCTCGACTACTTCTGAGGGCGGCGGCGCCGGGTAACCGTGCGTCGGGCGCGCGCAGGCGGTAGAGTCTGGCACCGAACAGATGTTCGGCGAGCGGAGGCGTGCCGGTGCGATTGCCCGAGCTGCGGGTGATGGGGGTCGACCCGGGGCTGACCCGGTGCGGGGTCGGCGCGGTCGAGGGACGGCCGGGAGCACCGCTGACCCTGGTCAAGGTCGGGGTCGTGCGCACCTCGGTCGACGACGAGATCGGCGCCAGGCTCGTGGCCATCGAGGCCGGCATCGAGAGCTGGCTCGACGAGGTCGAGCCGGACGCCGTCGCCGTCGAGCGGGTCTTCGCCCAGCACAACCTCAGGACCGTGATGGGGACCGCGCAGGCCTCGGCCGTGGCGATCCTGTGCGCCTCGCGCCGGGGGCTGCCGGTGGCGCTGCACACGCCCTCCGAGGTCAAGGCCGCGATCACCGGCAGCGGTACGGCCGACAAGCGGCAGGTGGGCACCATGGTGACCCGGCTGCTGCGGCTGGCGGAGATGCCCAAGCCGGCCGACGCCGCCGACGCGCTCGCGCTCGCGATCTGCCACGTGTGGCGCGGCGGGGCGCACAACCGGCTGGCCGAGGCGGCCGCCAGGGCCGGCGCCGCTCCCACGACGAGCGCCGCCGCCTACTTCCGGGGCCGCGGCAGGGCCGGATACACGAGAGGAAGCACGAAGTGATCGCCTCGGTGCGAGGACGGGTGGCCGCGATCGCGCCTGACGGGGCGGTGGTCGAGGTCGGCGGGATCGGCGTGCTGGTGCACTGCACACCGGGCACGCTGGCGGCGCTGCGGGTGGGGGAGGAGGCCCGGCTGGCCACCTCCCTCGTCGTCCGCGAGGACTCGCTGACGCTGTTCGGCTTCGGCGGCGACGACGAGCGCATGATCTTCGAGATGCTGCAGACGGCCAACGGGGTCGGCCCCAAGGTCGCCCTGGCGATGCTCGCCGTGCACACGCCCAACGCGCTGCGGATGGCCGTGGCGAGCGCGGACGTCAAGGCGCTGACCAGGGTTCCCGGGGTGGGCCCCAAGGGCGCCCAGCGGATCATCGTCGATCTCAAGGACCGGCTCGGCACGCCGGAGGAGGCCGTCAGCGCCGCGCTCGACGGCGGTGCGGTCGTGTCCCCCTGGCGTGACCAGGTGCACTCCGGCCTGGTCGGCCTGGGCTACTCGGCCCGGGACGCCGACGAGGCGGTCGCCGCCGTCGCCCCCCAGGCCGACGCCGAGATCGCGCAGGGCCGCGCACCGCAGGTGGCGGCGCTGCTCAAGGCCGCGCTGCGCGCGCTGAGCGTCCGATGACGGGAGACCTCACGGCCGGAGGGCGGATCGCCGGTGGCACGGGCCGCCCGTCCGGCGGGGCCGCGAGCCCCGCGGCGAGGGGGCGGACCCGGGAGCGGCGCGGCGGTCCCGGAAGGAGCGAGACCACCCGTACGGGTGCCCGAGTGAGCGAAGGTGAACCGGCGTGAGTTCCGAGCGGGATCTGGTGTCGCCGGAGGCCGAGGGCGACGAGCGGCTGATCGAGGCGGCGCTGCGCCCCAAACGGCTTGAGGAGTTCATCGGCCAGGCACGCGTCCGCGAGCAGCTGTCACTGGTCCTGCACAGCGCGCTGCGACGCAACCGGCCTCCGGACCACGTGCTGATGAGCGGTGCTCCGGGGCTGGGCAAGACGACGCTCTCCATGATCATCGCCACCGAGCTGTCCGTGCCGCTCCGGATCACCTCGGGACCGGCCCTGGAGCGGGCGGGCGATCTCGCGGCGATCCTGTCGACGCTCTCCGAGGGAGAGGTTCTCTTCATCGACGAGATCCACCGGATGGCCCGGCCGGCGGAGGAGATGCTCTATCTCGCGATGGAGGACTTCCGCGTCGACGTCGTGGTCGGCAAGGGGCCGGGGGCGACCGCGATCCCGCTGGAGGTCGCGCCGTTCACCCTGGTCGGCGCCACCACCAGGGCCGGGCTGCTGCCCGCGCCGCTGCGCGACCGGTTCGGCTTCGTCGCCCACATGGACTTCTACGACGCCGCGGAGCTGGAGCAGGTGCTGCACCGCTCCGCCAGGCTGCTCGGACTGCGGCTTCCCGGCGACGCCGCGCGCGAGGTCGCCGGGCGTTCCCGGGGCACGCCCCGCATCGCCAACCGGCTGCTGCGCCGGGTGCGCGACTTCGCCGAGGTGCGGGCCGACGGGGTGATCGACAGGGACGTCGCCTCGGCGGCGCTGAACCTCTACGAGGTCGACGCCGAAGGACTCGACCGGCTCGACCGGGCCGTTCTCGGCGCGCTGCTGCGCAAGTTCGGCGGCGGCCCGGTCGGCCTGTCCACGCTGGCGGTCGCGGTGGGGGAGGAACCGGAGACGGTCGAGGTCGTCGCCGAGCCCTTCCTGGTGCGCCAGGGGCTGCTGGCCCGTACCCCCCGGGGGCGCGTCGCGACCGCCGCCGCCTGGGTCCACCTCGGCCTGACGCCGCCTCCCGACGCGTTCGGCGCCTCGATGATGCCCGATCTTGGGGATGACTCAGAGCGATCCTGACGTTGGGTTACGGTGACAAGCCGCGCGGGGTTGATCACGGATCGGTGACAACCGTATCGAAATGGGAACTTCCCCGCGCGCCAGAACGTGACCTCGTTGCCGCACTCCTAACAGCTCGCCTAAACTCCCAGGCTTGGCTGGCTGTGTAGGCTGACGTGTCTGAGCGGCGTGGCCTCACATGACGTCCGGCTCCGGCCGGTCATTCTTTAGCGAAGGAGCGGCCCCATGGGCGGCAACTACTCCAGCCTTATCATGATCGCTCTGATGGTCGTGGTGTTCTACTTCCTGCTCATCAGGCCGCAGCGCAAGCGGCAGCAGGAGCAGGTCCAGATGCAGAACTCGCTCAACCCGGGATCCCGCATCATGACGACCACCGGGCTTTTCGCGACCGTGGTCGCGATCGACGCCGACGACGTGATCCTCGAGATCGCCCCCGGCGTGGAGACCCGCTGGGTCAAGGCGGCGGTCGGCCGTGTGCTGACCCCTGTTGACGACGCCGACGACGAAGACGTCAAGAACGTCGACGTCGTCGGGGACAATGCAGTGGAGACCGCCGAGCCGCAAGGCGACAACCAGGACTCGACGACCAAGAAGTGATGCGCAGGCTCTACAACTATCCCTATAGCCGAAAGAACTGACGACCAGTGGCCCGACCGACCAGCGGCCAGAGCAGACCGGGGCGCGTGCTCCTGCTGCTTCTGGCGATCATTCTCGCCATGGGCGGGGTGATGCTTCTCAACCAGGCGTACACCCCCCAGTATGGCCTCGACCTCGCCGGCGGCACGACAGTGACGCTGAAGCCCGTCACCCCGAACGGCACCGCTCCCACAGAAGAGAGTCTGGACCTCGCCGTCGGCATCATCCGGAACCGGGTGAACGGCAGTGGCATCTCCGACGCCGAGGTCGCCAAGTCCGGTGACAACATCGTCATCTCCGTCCCCGGAGTTGGCCAGGAGGAAGTCGTCAAGCTGGTCGGCACCACCGCGGAACTGCGTTTCCGCCAGGTGATGGCGGTCGCGGCGGGGTCGCCCCCGCCTCCGGGCCAGATGCCCACCCAGGCGCCGACGCCGTCCACCTCCCCCACGACCCCCGGCAAGAAGGAGGAGACGGGGAAGCCTTCCCCGTCTGCCTCGCCGGGGGCGGGGGGCGGTAAGGGCACCAGGAGTCCCGCGCCCACCGCCACCGCCGCCGCGCCGAGCCCGAGCGGCTCGCCCGCGGGCCGGGCCCTGTCGGCGGCGCTCGTCAACCCCAGCCCGGAAGCCACCCCCACCTCCTCCGAGAGGCAGAGCAAGGGCGCCAAGCCCGGCAGGAGCGCGACCCCGTCCGCCCAGCCGAGCCAGAGTGCCGCCCCCTCCGCCTCGCCCACCGCCCCGGAGCCGAACCCGGAGGGCGACATCGACACCGCCGGCATCGACCCGGCGGTGCTCAAGCAGTTCGAGGCGCTCGACTGCTCCAAGAACAAGGGCCAGGGCGCCCAGGACGACCCGAACAAGCAGTACGCCGGGTGCAGCCAGGACGGCGCCGCCAAGTACGTCCTCGACAAGGCGGCCGTGACCGGAAGCTCGATCGCCTCCGCCAACGCGGGCGTCGACCGGACCACCGGCGAGTGGCTCGTCGAGCTCTCCTTCAAGGGGCAGGGGCCCGACCAGTGGTCCAAGGTGACCACCACCGCCTTCAACTCCCAGCCGCCGCGCAACCAGGTCGCCATGGTCCTGGACGGTATGATCATCTCCGCTCCGGTCATCCAGGAGCCCATCACCGGCGGCCGGGCGCAGATCTCCGGCAACTTCACCCAGGTGACGGCCAACGAGCTGGCCGGCCAGCTCAAGTTCGGCGCGCTGCCGCTGAAGTTCGAGAAGAGCTCGATCGACGAGATCTCCTCCTCCCTGGGCGCCGACCAGCTCCGCGGCGGCATGATCGCCGGTGCGATCGGCCTGGCCCTGGTGCTCGTCTACTCGATGCTGTACTACCGCGGCCTGGGCATCGTCTCGGTGCTGAGCCTCACGGTGGCCTCGATCCTGACCTACGAGGCGGTGGTGATCCTCGGTGCGTTCGCGGGCTTCCGCCTGTCGCTGCCGCACATCATCGGCCTCATCGTCTCGATCGGTATCACCGCGGACTCGTTCATCGTCTACTTCGAACGCATCCGTGACGAGATGAAGGAAGGCCGCCGCTCGCTGCGGACGGCCGTCGAGGTCGCCTGGACCCGCGCCCGCCGTACCATCCTGATCGCCGACGCGGTCATGTTCATCGCCGCGGTCGTGCTGTACTTCCTGGCCGTCGGCGGTGTGGCCGGGTTCGCCTTCGCCATGGGCCTGACCACGCTCATCGACATCGTCGTGGTCTTCCTGTTCACCAAGCCGTTCGTCGCGTTGCTGGCCAAGCGGAAGTTCTTCGCCAAGGGTCACAAGCTCTCCGGCCTCGACGCCGAGCGCATGAGCAGCACGGCGGCCGTCGGCTCCAAGACCGTTCCGCAGGAGGCCTGATGTCCGGCATCGCGCGCCGGTTGTACCGCGGCGAGATCGACGTCGACTTCGTCGGCCGCAGGAAGCTCTGGTACGGCCTGTCGGCCCTGTTGCTGCTGGTCTCACTCGCCGGTCTGCTCCTGCACGGCCTCAACCTGGGCGTGGAGTTCAGGGGCGGCTCGGTGTTCTCCTTCAAGGCCCCGGCCGCCACCGAGATCCAGGACGTGCGCACCACCTTCGGTGACGCGGGCGCCCACCAGGTCATCGTGCAGACGACGAACAACGGCTGGCGGGTCACCACCGAGAGCCTTTCGCCGGAGGGGGTGACCAACGTCCAGAAGGCGGTCGCCAAGAAGTTCGACCTGCCGCAGAACCAGGTCACCCTCCAGGTGATCGGCGCCTCGTGGGGCGGTCAGGTGGCCGACAAGGCGATCACCGGCCTGATCGTCTTCATGCTGGCCATCATCCTGTACCTCACGCTCGCCTTCGAGTGGAAAATGGCGCTGTCGGCGGTCGTGGCGCTGCTCCACGACCTGGTGATCACCGCCGGTGTCTACGCCTGGTCCGGCTTCGAGGTCACCCCGGCGACCCTGCTGGGCTTCCTGACGATCCTCGGATACTCGCTGTACGACGCGGTCGTCGTGTTCGACATGATCAAGGAGGTCACCGCCAAGCTCGGCACGACCTCCAAGATGACCTACACCCAGGCCGCGAACAACGCGCTGAACCACACGCTGATCCGGTCGCTGAACACCACCCTGGTGGCGATCCTGCCGGTGGCGGCGATCCTGTTCATCGGCACCACGCTGTTCGGCGCCGGCACGCTGAAGGACCTATCGCTGGCGCTGTTCGTCGGCATGATCGTCGGTACGTACTCCTCGCTGTGCGTGGCGACGCCGATGCTGGTCACGCTGAAGGAGCGCGAGCCGCGCTACCAGGCGATCGCCCGCAGGCTCTCCGCCCAGAGCGGCGGGGGCAAGGGCGGCGGTGCCAAAAGTCTCCGGCAGCCGGTGACGGCGGGAGCCTCGAACGGCTCGGTGTCCGAGACGGAGAAACGCAAGAAGAAGTAGGCCGCCAGAGCAAGCCTCCGCTCCCTCACCGGGGGCGGAGGCTTTTCCTTGGAGGAAGTGACGATGACCGACCTGAGCGAGCTGATCCTGGACCGGATCCGCGACGTACCCGACTACCCCCAGCCCGGAGTGCTCTTCAAGGACATCACACCGCTGCTCGCCGACCCCGAGGCGATGGCCGCCGTGGTCGACGAATTCGCCGGCCTCTACCGGGTCGACAAGATCGTGGGGATCGAGGCCAGAGGGTTCATCCTGGCGGCCCCGGCGGCCTACAAGGCGGGCGCCGGCTTCGTTCCGGTACGAAAGAAAGGCAAACTGCCCTCAGAGACGCTTGAGGCGTCCTACGATCTGGAGTACGGCTCCGCCATCATCGAGGTCCATCGAGACGCCTTCACCCCCGGGGAACGCGTCCTGATCGTTGACGACGTGCTCGCCACCGGAGGTACGGCGCGCGCGGCGGTGGAGCTGGTCCGCAGGGCGGGCGCCGACGTCGTCGCCATCGCCGTGCTCATGGAACTGGCCTTCCTCAACGGCCGGGAGCGGCTGGACGGAGTCGAGGTGCATTCCCTCGTGATTGTCTGATCCCACCCCGCCGGGGAAGGCACTTGAACCGGTCTGGATACACTGGGGGGATCTGGACTCGAACGTGAGGAGTCTGAGTGCCCCGTGATGTGGTCGTCCCCGACGTGACCGCCGACGGTGGCGGTCCCGCGACGGCCGTCCCGGCAGGCGATGCCGGTTCCGCCATGTCCGGAGCCGCCGAAGAGAGGCCTGCGGTAAGGCGCAGGCTCGCACGCTTTGGGGGGCAATGGGGTGGCGCCATGAACCCGGTGCTGGAGCCGCTGTTCCGAACGGTCCGTGCGACCCATCCGAAGGCGGACCTGCGGGTGATCGAGCGTGCCTACGACATGGCCGCCTACCATCACCGCGATCAGAAGCGCAAGAGCGGCGACCCCTACATCACCCATCCGCTCGCGGTCGCGACGATCCTCGCCGAGCTGGGCACCGACGACGAGACGTTGTGCGCCGCGCTGTTGCACGACACCGTCGAGGACACCGCCTACAGCCTCGACGAGCTGCGCTCCGACTTCGGTGACAACATCGCGCTGCTGGTCGACGGCGTCACCAAACTCGACAAGGTCAAGTTCGGTGACGCCGCGCAGGCCGAGACCGTGCGCAAGATGGTCGTGGCGATGTCCCGCGACATCCGGGTGCTGGTGATCAAGCTCGCCGACCGTCTGCACAACATGCGCACCATGCGCTACCTGCCCGAGCACAAGCGGCAGCAGAAGTCCCGCGAGACGCTGGAGATCTTCGCGCCGCTCGCCCACCGCCTCGGCATGAACACCATCAAGTGGGAGCTGGAGGACCTCGCGTTCGCCATGCTCTACCCCAAGCGATACGACGAGATCGCCCGGATGGTGTCGGAGCGCGCCCCGCGCAGGGACCTGTTCCTGCAGGAGGTCATCGAGAAGGTCTCCGGCGACCTGCGCGAGGCCAAGATCCGCGCGGTGGTCAAGGGGCGCCCCAAGCACTACTACTCGGTCTACCAGAAGATGATCGCCAGGGACGTCGCCTTCGACGACATCTACGACCTGGTCGGCATCCGGGTGCTGGTCGACACGGTCCGCGACTGCTACGCCGCCCTGGGAACGATTCACGCGCGATGGAACCCGGTGCCCGGCCGGTTCAAGGACTACATCGCGATGCCCAAGTTCAACATGTACCAGTCGCTGCACACCACGGTCATCGGCCCCGAGGGCAAGCCCGTCGAGCTGCAGATCCGCACCCACGGCATGCACCACAGGGCCGAGTACGGCGTGGCCGCGCACTGGAAGTACAAGGAGGACATGACCACCTCGGGTCCTCCCGGGGCGAAGCTGAAGCCCGCCAGCGACATGGCCTGGCTCCGGCAGCTCCTCGACTGGCAGAAGGAGACCGCGGATCCGGGTGAGTTCCTGGAGTCGCTGAGGTTCGACCTGTCGGTCTCCGAGGTCTACGTCTTCACGCCCAGGGGCCAGGTGATCGCCCTCCCGGAGGGGGCGACCTCGGTCGACTTCGCCTACGCCGTGCACACCGAGGTCGGTCACCGGTGCATCGGCGCGCGGGTCAACGGCCGCCTGGTGCCGCTGGAGTCCCGTCTCGGCAACGGCGACACGGTGGAGATCTTCACCTCCAAGTCGCCGGACGCGGGCCCGTCGCGCGACTGGCTCAAGTTCGTCAAGTCCGGCCGCGCCCGCAACAAGATCCGGCAGTGGTTCTCCAAGGAGCGCCGCGAGACCGCGATCGAGGCGGGCAAGGAGGCCATCGGCAGGGCCATGCGCAAGCAGGGCCTTCCCCTGCAGCGCCTGATGTCCGGAGAGGCCCTCCTGGCGCTCGCCAGGGACCTGCGCTACCCCGATGTCTCCGCGCTCTACGCGGCCGTCGGAGAGGGCCACGTGGCCGCTCAGACGGTCGTGCAGAAGCTGGTGCACTCCTTCGGGGGAGTGGAGGGCGCCGAGGAGGACATCGCCGAGGCGTCGGTGCCGACGAAGCTGCGCGGCCGTCCCAGGGGCAGCGGCGGCGCGGGCGTGGTCGTCGCGGGAGACTCCGACGTCTGGGTACGGCTGTCGCGCTGCTGCACCCCCGTGCCCGGCGACGAGATCATCGGCTTCGTCACCCGAGGCCACGGGGTCTCGGTGCACCGCACCAACTGCCCCAACGTGGGCCAGCTGAAGTCCGAGCCGGACCGCCTGGTCGAGGTCGCCTGGTCGGCCGCCGAGGACTCGGTGTTCCTGGTCGCGCTCCAGGTCGAGGCGCTCGACCGGCCGCGCCTGCTGTCCGACGTGACCCGGACCCTGTCCGACCAGCACGTCAACATCCTGTCCGCGTCGGTGACCACGTCGAGGGACCGCGTGGCGATCAGCAGGTTCACCTTCGAGATGGGCGACCCCAAGCACCTGGGCCACGTCCTGAAGGCCGTCCGCAACGTCCAGGGCGTCTACGACGTCTACCGGGTGAGCGGCGCCTCCTGACCGCCTCCTGACCGCTTCCTGACGTCCGGGGCCCGTTCCCGGACGGCGGGACGGGCCACCTCTCCGGCCGGGCGGGACGCACCGGTGTGGGGAGAGCCTTGAGACGGAGCGCCGGGCCCGGCGGGAGCCGGGGCGGCGGTCATGCCGGGAGAAAACGGACGGGGGCGTGCCCTCTCGGGCACGCCCCCGTCCGGATCCCCGACCGGATCAGGAGGTCAGGAGAACTCGGCGAGCGTGCGCTCGGCCTCCTCCAGCCAGGAGCGGCGGGCGATCAGGGACTCCTCGGCGTCCTTGGCGTCCTTGTCCTTACCTGCGGCCTGGGCCTTGGCCAGGCGGCCCTCCAACTGCTCGATCGACTTGCGGAGCTGGTCGACCGTGTTCTGCGCGCGGGCGCGGGCCTCGGGGTTGGAGCGCTTCCACTCCGCCTCCTCGGCCTTGCGCACCGCGTCGTCGATCTTGCGCAGCCCGCCCTCGAGGCGGTCGCGCTGGTCACGCGGGACCGGACCGGCCGCCTCCCAGCGCTCCAGGATGCCCCGCAGGGCGGTCCTGGCCGCACGGGCGTCGGAGACCGGGACGATCTTCTCGGCCTCGGTCAGGAGCTGCTCCTTGACCTCGGCGTTGGCCGCCAGCGAGGCGTCGCGCTCGGCGAAGACGGCCGAGCGGGCCTGGAAGAACTGGTCCTGGGCGCCCTTGAAGCGGCCCCAGAGCTCGTCCTCGACCTCCCGGGAGGCCCGGCCCGCCGACTTCCACTGCTGCATCAGCTCGCGGTAGGCCGACGCCGTGGTGCTCCAGTCGGTGGAGGAGGCCAGCGCCTCCGCCTCGGCGACGATGCGCTCCTTGGAGGAGCGCACCCCCTCGCGCTGCTCGTCCAGCCCGGCGAAGTAGGCCTTGCGCCGCTTGGCGAAGGCCGTACGGGCCGCAGACAGGCGCTTCCACAGGGCCGCCTCGGTGACCCGGTCGATGCGCTCTGCGGCCTTCCACTCCTCCACCAGCTGGCGCAGCCGCTCACCGCCCGTCTTCCAGTGGGTGGTGTCGTCGGCGATGCGCTCGGCCTCGGCGACGATGCGCTCCTTGACGCCCTTGGCCTCCGCACGGGCCACGTCGCGGGCGGCCTTGACCTCCTCGCGGCGCTGGGAGACCAGCTCCGAGAGGGCGTTCAGCCTGCCCAGCAGCGCGTCGAGGTCGCCGACCGCGTGCGCGTCGGTGATCGCTTCGCGGAGCTTGACGATGGTCGCCTCTGCCTGGGCGGGCGGCAGATCGGTGCCGCGGACCCGCTGCTCAAGCAGCGTGACCTGCCCGGCCAGCTCGTCGAACTTGCGATGGAAGTAGGCCAGTGCCTCTTCCGGTTCGCCGGCCTGCCAGGACCCGACGGCCCGCTCTCCCTCAGCCGTACGTACGTAGACGGTGCCGTCGTCGTCTACCCGGCCCCACGGGTCGGTGCTCACCGTGTCCTCCCGCACTTTCATCAGCCTTTCGAGGCTATCCGCCTCTTGGTTGTATTACGTCAGCTCTTGCCGGACATTGTCACGTCTTTGATTTCCACAGTTTCCTTCGGGGCTCCTGTGCCGTCCGGTCCCGGTGTGATGACACCGCCCTTGTTCACCTTGTCGATGATGTCCAACCCCTTGGTGACCGTACCGAACGGGGTGTAGGCCGGGTCCAGCTGGGCGGTGCCGTACAGGATGAAGAACTGGCTGCCGTTGGTGTCCGGACCGCTGTTGGCCATGGCCACGACACCCCGGGTGTACTTGGCGCCCTGGAGGTTCTCGTTGACGAAACGGTACCCCGGCCCGCCCTGGCCGTCGGTCTGGTTCTTGCCGTCGGCCTTCGCCAGCGGGTCGCCGCACTGCAGGACCGGGAACTGGTCGGAGCCGAGACGGTGACACTTGGAGCCGTTGAAGTACTTCTTCTGGGCCAGGAAGGCGAAGGAGTTGACCGTGCAGGGTGTCTTCTCCGCCGACACCTCGATGACGATGTCGCCCTGGTTGGTCTTCAGGGTCATCGTCTTGGGGGTGGTGTCCACCTTCGCCGGGGGCATGCCGACGTTCTTCGCCGGGGCGCCGGCGGCGTCCGCGACGTAGCCACAGGTGCCGCCGGCGGGGTCGAAGGCCGTCGGCTGGGCGGCGGTGCTCGTCTGCGACGGCGTGACCGGTGGGGCCGAGGAGGCCGATTCGGCCGTGGCCGGCGACGGGTCGTTGCCTCCGAGCAGGGTCGTGGCGGCGATCACACCGCCCACGACCACCACGACGGCCACACTGGTGCCGATGATCGCGTTGCGCTTCGCCTTGGCCTCACGCTCGACGCGCCGCTGGTTCTGCCGCTCGTAGTGCTCGCGGGCCAGCTGCTTCTGGCGGTCCTTGCCGCTCACCACTTCGCCCTCCCGAGTGCCGGAGTATTACTTATTGAGGTGGGCGAATCGTATCGGCCAATGGGGAATGGTTCGCAGCCCGCCGACCCGCACCGGTACCCTTCGGTTACATTCCCATCCGTTTTCTTGACGAGATCAGCTGAGGCAGATGCTCATCGCCGGCTTTCCCGCAGGGTCGTTTCAGACCAACTGCTACGTCGTCGCTCCCGCCGCCGGTGAGGAGTGCGTCATCGTCGACCCCGGTCAGAACGCCGTTGCCGACCTGGACGACGTGCTGCGCGAGCATCGCCTGAAGCCGGTCGCGGTGCTGGTCACCCACGGCCATCTCGACCACATGTGGTCGGTCGCCCCGGTCTGCGGAGCGCGTGACATCCCCGCGTGGATCCACCCCGAGGACCGCGAGCTGCTGTCCGACCCGGTCAAGGGAATGTCCCTGTCGTCCGGCCAGCAGCTGTTCGGCGGGCTGACCTTCACCGAGCCCGACGACGTGCGGGAACTGGCCGACGGCGAGGTGCTGAGCCTGGCGGGCATGGAGCTCACCGTCGACCACACCCCCGGCCATACCAGGGGGTCGGTGACGTTCAGGCTGCCCCGCACGGAGGAGATTCCCGACGTGCTGTTCTCGGGCGACCTGCTGTTCGCCGGCTCCATCGGCCGCACAGACCTTCCGGGCGGCGACTATCCGACCATCCTGCGCAGCCTGGCCGCCAAGTGCCTGCCGCTGCCGGAGGACACGGTCGTCCTGCCCGGTCACGGACCACAGACCACGATCGGCCACGAGCGCGCCACCAATCCGTATTTGGCGGAGGCGGCGCCGTACGCCGGTCCCACCAGGGGACTTTAGAAGATGACTCTGCAGGCGCCCAAGGGCACCTTCGACTGGATCCCGCCGCGTTCGGAGCGGGCGCTCGCCGTGCGCGAGGCGCTGACCGCTCCCACCAGGCGCGCGGGCTACGGCTATGTCGAGACACCGGTGTTCGAGGACACCGCGCTGTTCGTGCGCGGTGTCGGTGAGTCCACCGACATCGTCTCCAAGGAGATGTACACCTTCGAGGACAAGGGCGGGCGCTCGATCACGCTGCGTCCCGAGGGCACCGCCTCGGTCGTGCGCGCCGTCCTCCAGCACGGCCTGCACAACGGCCAGCTTCCGGTGAAGCTGTGGTACTCCGGCAGCCAGTTCCGCTACGAGCGGGCCCAGAAGGGCCGCTACCGCCACTTCTGGCAGGTCGGCGCCGAGGCCCTCGGCGCCGAGGACCCGGCCCTCGACGCGGAGCTGATCGTGCTGGCCGCCGACGGCTACGCCGAACTGGGGCTCACCGGCGTCCGGCTGCTGCTCAACACGCTGGGCGACCGGCAGTGCCGCCCGGCCTACCGCGCCGCGCTGCAGGACTTCCTGCGCGGGCTCGACCTCGACGAGGCCACCCGTGCCCGGATCGAGATCAACCCGTTGCGCGTGCTCGACGACAAGCGTCCCGAGGTGCAGGCCCAGCTCGACGGCGCCCCGCTGGTCGTCGACCACCTGTGCGAGGCGTGCAAGGCCTACCACGAGGAGGTCCGCTCGCTGCTGACCGCCTCGGGCGTCGCCTACACCGACGATCCCCGGCTGGTCCGCGGCCTGGACTACTACACGCGCACCACGTTCGAGTTCGTCCACGACGGGCTGGGCTCGCAGTCGGCGGTCGGCGGCGGCGGACGCTACGACGGGCTGAGCGAGATGATCGGCGGCCCGGCGCTGCCCAGTGTCGGCTGGGCCCTCGGCGTCGACCGGACGGTCCTGGCCATGGAGGCCGAGGGACTGCTCGGCGACGAGGCGGCCGACAGACGCGTCCAGGTGTACGGTGTGCCGCTGGGAGAGGAGGCGCGCCGCCGGATGTTCCTGCTCGTCACCGAGCTGCGCCGGGCGGGTCTCGACGCCGACATGTCGTTCGGCGGCAAGGGCGTCAAGGCCGCCATGAAAGGCGCCGACCGGTCGGGGGCGAGCTGCGCTGTGATCCTCGGTGAGCGGGACATCGCCGCCGGGGTCGCCCAGGTCAAGGACCTGGTCAGCGGCGACCAGACCGCCGTGCCGCTCGCCGGGATCGTCGCGACCCTGAAGGAGAGACTGAGCAATTGACCTCCTTCCCCCCTGAACGGAGGGGATTCCCACGGTCGCCCGCAGGGTTTCCTGCTTCACCGCCGGTCGCCCGCCCGAAAAGGATCTTTCGTTGGGGTCTTGCACCAGCTCCGCAGGCGTTTCACCTCTCCGCCGGCCCGGCGGCGAGGGTGGAGCCGATCGTGCAGGTGGCGGCTTGGCGGTCGCCGCCAACGAACACACTGTCGAATTCTGCGGCGTCGCGCCGCGTTTCCTCCCGGCCTTGAAGGACTGGGTTTCCATGCATAAGGAGTTTTGATGATCCGCACGCACGAAGCGGGATCACTGCGCAAGGAGCACGCCGGGCAGCAAGTGACGCTGGCCGGCTGGGTGGCGCGCCGCCGCGACCACGGCGGTGTCGTCTTCATCGACCTGCGTGACGCCTCCGGCTCCTCCCAGGTGGTCTTCCGCGAGGAGGACGACGCGCACGGCCTGCGCGCCGAGTACTGCGTCAAGGTCGTCGGAGAGGTGCGGGTCCGCCCCGAGGGCAACGAGAACCCCGAGCTGCCGACCGGCGCGATCGAGGTCGTCGCCTCCGAGGTCGAGGTGCTCAGCGAGTCCGCGCCGCTGCCGTTCCCGATCGAGGGCCACACCGGCGTCTCCGAGGAGGCCCGTCTCAAGTACCGCTACCTCGACATCCGCCGCCAGCAGGTCGCGCAGGCCATGCGGATCCGTTCGAAGGCCACCTACCTGGCCCACGAGGTGATGCGCGAGCACGGGTTCAACTACATCGAGACGCCCACGCTCACCCGCTCGACCCCGGAGGGCGCCCGCGACTTCCTGGTGCCGGTCCGGCTCCAGCCCGGCAGCTGGTACGCCCTCCCGCAGTCGCCGCAGCTGTTCAAGCAGCTCCTCATGGTCGCCGGCATGGAGCGCTACTACCAGCTCGCCCGCTGCTTCCGTGACGAGGACCTGCGCGCGGACCGGCAGCCGGAGTTCACCCAGATCGACGTCGAGATGTCCTTCGTCGACCAGGACGACGTCATCGCGCTGGGCGAGGCGCTGGTCGGCCGCATCTGGAAGGAGACGCTCGGCTACGAGCTGCCGACTCCGCTGCCCCGGATGACGTACTGGGAGGCCATGTCCCGCTACGGCTCGGACAAGCCCGACCTGCGCTTCGGCCAGGAGCTCGTCGAGATGACCGAGTTCTTCGCCGACACCACCTTCCGGGTCTTCCAGGCACCGTACGTCGGCGCCGTGGTGATGCCGGGCGGCGCCTCGCAGACGCGCAAGGAGCTCGACGGCTGGCAGGACTGGGCCAAGTCCCGCGGCGCCAAGGGCCTGGCCTACGTCCTCGTCGGCGAGGACGGCACGCTCGGCGGCCCGGTCGCCAAGAACCTGTCGGAGACCGAGACCGCGGGCCTGGCCGCGAAGGTGGGCGCGGCGCCCGGCGACGCCGTCTTCTTCGCCGCCGGTACGGTCACCGCCTCCCGCGACCTGCTGGGCGCGGCCCGCCTGGAGATCGGCCGTCGCTGCGGCCTGATCGACAAGTCGGCGTGGAACTTCCTGTGGGTCGTCGACGCCCCCATGTTCGAGGAGGACGGCGAGGGCGGCTGGACCGCGGTCCACCACCCGTTCACCGGGCCCAAGCCCGAGTGGGCCGACACCTTCCAGGACCACCCGGGTGAGGCTCTGGCCTACGCCTACGACATGGTCTGCAACGGCATGGAGATCGGCGGCGGCTCGATCCGTATCCACCGGGCCGAGATGCAGCAGCGCGTCTTCGACGTGCTCGGCATCTCCAAGGAGGAGGCGGAGAGCAAGTTCGGCTTCCTGCTCGAGGCGTTCAAGTACGGCCCGCCGCCGCACGGCGGCATCGCCTACGGCTGGGACCGGATCTGCATGCTCCTGGCGGGCGGCGACTCCATCCGCGACGTCATCGCCTTCCCGAAGACGGCCTCCGGCTTCGACCCGCTGACGGGCGCGCCCACCCCGATCACGGGTGAGCAGCGCAAGGAGGCGGGCGTCGACGCCAAGCCCAAGACGGACTGACAGGTCCCGGACGGACCGGGAGGCGTGGGGGGGGGGGCGGGGGGGGGCCCCCCGGCC